>CAMYSW010000201.1:0-5123 GCA_947297425.1 uncultured Porphyromonadaceae bacterium | reverse complement strand
TGGATCACGCGCTGCCAACGGTGCGATTGTCATAACCACAAAGTCTGGTAGAAAGACAAAAGGTATCGGAGTGACTGTGAACTCATCTGTCACTTTTGAAAAAGCCGGTTATTTCCCGGATTTTCAAACAGAGTACGGTCCCGGTAACGACAATGGTTTCGGGCAATACGGTTTCTGGCAATTTAAGGACACTCCCGCTCCGGAAGGTTTCACTCCTACAAGTGTCACGTCTCGCTATGCTTTCGGTGAAAAGTTCGATGCGTCAAAATTGAGAAACCAATATGAGTCATACAATTGGGAAACCGGAGAATACACACTGCTTCCTTATGTATATGCCGATGACTGGTATACCGGAATATTCCAAACCGGCACGACTTTCAAAAATTCTGTAACCCTGACATCAAACAATGGTAAAGGAACGAGTTCACGTGTATCGGTAACAGATACTCGCAACAACTGGATCATGCCCAACACCGGATATGCCAATACCTCCGTATCCTTCTCATTCAACACGAAGGTCAGCAAATGGATAAAGATTCAGGCAAAGGGTAACTATCTTCACAAAACGTCTGACAACACGCCTATCTCAGGTTATTCCACCTCTGCCCCAACTTATTATATCATATGGGGTACGAACAATATCAGCATGGATTCATATAAAAATGAATATTTTGCCGGCAGATGCACTAAGGAGAATTATGAATCCAATCGTTACGACGGCAAATCAATGGTCAACCGTCTCGGCAATACAGAACCTGGAAACCCCTACCAACAGCTTTACGAAGCAACCAACTCCATCAACAAAGACCGCTTCTATGGTAACGTCCTCGTCCAAGTATCCTTCCCTGTAAAAGGACTGACACTTGATCTGCGTGCAGGAACTGACTTCATGACCGATTTCCGTCAGCAGAAGAAACCATTCCGCACTCCGGGTTATAAATCCGGTTTCTACCGGGAGCAGAACAACCGTGACAATGAAACCAATCTTGACTTCATGCTCAAGTATGTCAATAATGATCTGTTCAGCCAACGTCTCGGTCTTAATGCAGCCTTCGGAGGAAACAACATGACTCGCAGTGTATGGAGACATTCTATCACCCTGTCCAAACTCGGTGAGGAGGGGGTATATAATTCCACCAATCTTCCTACCGGTGAAAATCCTCGCGAATACAATTGGAGAAGCCGTAAGGTTGTGAACAGCTTTTATGGTTTTCTCAATGCCAGCTGGGACAACACATACTTCCTTGACATAACAGCCCGAAATGACTGGTCTTCTGCACTTGGCAGACACAACTGGTCTTTCTTCTACCCTTCGGTATCGGCGAGTGTGCTCCTCGACCGGGTATTGAACCTGCAGGATAAAGCTCCCTGGATAAATATGCTCAAGATGCGCGGTTCATGGGCAAATGTTGGTAACGACACATCTCCTTATACACTTGTAGATTCCTATACAAGCTCATCCACTTACCCCGGCAGCTATGAATTGCCGGGCAACCGTGCGAATTATTTCATCAAGCCTGAGAATGTAGAAAGCTATGAAGTCGGTATCGACAGCCGTTTCTTCATGAACCGATTTGGCATTGACATCGCATATTATAATTCAAGGACAACAAACCAGATTATCAGTGCTGTCACGGACCCTATAATCGGATCGTCAAGCAAGAAAATGAATTGTGGAGAAATCAGGAACCAGGGTATTGAGATTGCATTACACGGTGTTCCCGTCCGCACTCGTGATTTCACATGGAGCATTGACATAAACTGGGCACGAAACTGGAACAAGCTTGTAAGTCTTGAAGACGGATGGGATCCGGAAATTCCTTACCAACAGGCTCAGAATATCGTAGGCAACGGTGTGAATATTTATTCTTACATAGGTAAGGAAATGGGATGGCTTTATGGCAGGGGATATGAACGCGCCCCCGAAGGTTCTTTCTATATGGATGAGAATGGGAATAAGGTTGATTGTTCCGGCATGAAGATCGTTGATCCAAGCACCGGATTGCCAATTCTTGATCAGACCACCAACAAAAACTTCGGTAAGATAAATCCCACATGGAGAGGAGGAATGGCTATGAATTTCAGATACAAGGACTTTACGCTTGGACTCAACTTCACGGCTCAGATGGGTGGTCACGCCTACTCTCTCACTCACTCGATGTTTGCATATCAAGGTAAATTGAAAAATTCCCTTCCCGGACGTTACGACGGTCTCGTGGTCGAGGGTGTCAATGCTGTCGCAGATTCCGATGGAAGCATCACTTATCAGCCAAACAAGACCGTAACGGGAAGTATAAACTCCTATTACACCCTGATCTACAAACGCGACTTCACCGAGGAGAATGTTTTTAAAACCGACTTTCTCAAACTCAAGGAATTGCGTCTTGACTATAACCTTCCTGCCAGACTATGCCACAAGTCTAAAGTATTCCAAGGCGTATCCGTCGGCTTCTACGCCACCAACATATTCTGTATAACAAAGTTCCCCCTTTATGACCCAGAGGCTGGAGCATTGGTCGGAACCAACGTATACAGCGGCGTTGAAGCCGGAGCACTACCTATGACCCGCACTTATGGCGTGAATGTCAAACTTTCATTCTAACATCATCATGAAGAATAAATCAAAAATATATTTTGCTGCTCCACTCATCATGCTAACCGGTATATGTGGCGGATGTACGCATGATTTCGAAGAAACAAACACAGACCCCAACAAGATGCTTGTAGGGGAACTTCAACCTTACGGCATGTTTGAGAGCCTTTTCTATTCCACAGCGAAAAACAATACATATTACGCTTACTATTGGTGTGATGAACTCGTCCAGTTCACTGCATGCACATCTCTGAGCGGACAGGAAAGGCACAGATACAAGATCACTGACAATCAATTCGCTTCAGTGTGGAGCAATTACGCCACCAAAGCCGGCAATGCCGTGCATATGTATAAGCTCGCTGATAAATTTAAAGATGATGCCTGCAAGGCGGTAGCTTTGACACTAAAGGTATACCTCCTCTCCAATCTCACGGATTTATATGGAGACATTCCATACAGAGAGGCTTATCAGGGAGACAATGGTATCGACCATCCAAAATTCGACAGCCAGAAAGAGGTTTACGAACAAATGTTTGCAGAACTTGAGACAGCCAACGAGCTGTACGCGTCAAAACCAAAGTTCGAAAAAGGGACAATGGATCTCATGTATGCCGGCGATATGGCAAAGTGGAGGAAGTTCAACAATTCTATTTATCTCAGACTCCTCTGTCGCGTCAGCGGTCGGCAGGAAATGAAATCCGGTGAAAAAATGCAGGAGATGCTTGATAACCCATCCAAGTATCCGGTTTTCACATCAAATTCAGATAACGCCACCGTGCGCAACACGGGAGTGGATCCTTATTATAATCATTTCCGCCCTATAGACATTGACCAGAGCAAATTTTCGTCCAGCTCATATCTGATTGCCGAACAATTCATCAAGATGACACTTAGCTATGAAGGGACAAATGTCGAGCAGGATCCAAGACTCACAACATGGGCAATCAAACGCTCCGGTGTAGATGACTGGAAAGGTACGATAGCCGGATGCCAGCCGGAAGACGGAGGTGTCGCCGGCAAGGATGCTTCATTCCTTAATTATAACGTACTTGTGCGCGATGACGCTCATGCATTCCTCATGGATTATTCCGAAGTGCAGTTCATTTTGGCGGAGGCTGCACTGAAAGGGCTGATAACGGGAGGAGAAAACGCAGCCCGCAATTATTACGAAAATGCAGTTGCTGCATCATGCTATAAATGGGCTGAATATGAACAATATTCAAAGGTAAAGGCTCCCTTAAATGAGCAGAATGTTACAAAATTCCTTAATGGTAATCTTGCCGGATGGGATAATAATCCAAACAAGGAGAAACTTATCTGTGAGCAGAAATTCCTTTCCCTCTTCTGGGTTGGAATGGAGGCTTACCATGAACTCCGCCGCACCGGATGGCCGGTGCTCACTATGGGAGAAGGAACATATTTCAATAATTACCAGCTTCCGCAACGTTTCGCCTACTGTATTACCACAACAGGTACCAATCCGCAACACGTAGCTGAGGCATTGCAGCGTATGGGTGGAGAGAACAACATGCTTACCCCTGTATGGTGGAGTCTCAAAGCAATAACAGGCAAATTCCCGGTAGCAAATCCAAGATAATAATCATGAAGACCATATACATATCAATAATTTCGGCATTGTCGCTCTCAATATTCACACAATTTCTCACAGCATGTGACAAAGAGGAGGAACCTTTAGCAGGCAACATATATTTCAACATAGAGGATATCGATAATTTTACACTACCTCAGGAAGGGATCGATATGACAACTTTCTCGAAAGGTGAAAAATTAGTAGTCCGGTCCAATTGCAGCTGGCAACTTGTCCCCATGGACGAGACTTCCATGTCTTGGGCAAAAGTCTTCCCTATGGAAGGGGATGCAGATGGTCTTATCAGAATATATTGTGAGGAGAACACCTCCCCGGTGGAACGGGTAGCGCAATATAAAATTCTCCTCAACGGCGCAGAACAGCCGCAGATGCTTAGTTTTTGTCAGAAAGGATGTGAGCCGTATCTTAATGTCAGCACTACTCTCGTGAATATCAAACGTGCCGGAGGCAGTGTTCCTGTCAATATCGACTCAAATATCGAATGGGAAAGTATCATCAATGGCGATACGGACGGACGTTTCTCTGTTACATACGACTCTCCTTCGCAGCTTACAGTGAGAACTGACCGACTTAATGAGACAGGCACCGAGATACGCGCATTGTTGACAGTGAAAGGAAAAGGTGAATTCGCATCCCTAAGCAGAACAATCGAGATAATACAACTTGACGCCACATTCTTTGATAATTTCAGCTGGCTTAAGAGCGAGGCGGGAATCTTCGGATGGAAAATTGAAACCGGAAAGAAAGAGATACGAATCGATCAATGGACAGCAGAGGAAAAAGCTCATGGCTGGGAATCACTCTCAACATGGATATATGCGCGAACGGGATTCCTCAAATTCGGCAAGGGTGGTTATGGCGCCGACTTGATGTCTCCGGCAGTGCCTGAGATTGCCGCAGCGTCTGATGCAACCATCTCAT
>CAMYSW010000200.1:0-5137 GCA_947297425.1 uncultured Porphyromonadaceae bacterium | reverse complement strand
ACGCAGAACACTTCCATGGAGAAGCTGGCGACCGGGATGTCGTCTGTCAAAGACGCATTTGGCAAGATGTCCGACTATGACCCTGCCAAGCTCATCACGGAGGCATCCGAGGCATCTGCCAAACAGATGCTGAAAGATATGTCTGACAAGTTTGACAATACTGTGCTGAAGGCTCAGATACAGCAGAAAAATCCGGGCATCACAGGCGACGACATGACCTCCATCAACACAAATCTACGCAAGATAAATGAAGGTCTTGCCAATCTGAACGATTGCGCCGGACTGAGAAAATGGAATAAAATCCTCATGATTGCCGTGACAGTTCTGTTTGTCATATCCGCAGGAACTATCTATTGGGTTGTAAGTCTCAGAAGAGAGCGCAATGAGCTTGTAAAGGTCGAATGGCTATACCGCTATGTCCGTCCCAGTATTCGGAATCCGAATACACTTGCCGATGTAGAAGCCCGGATGTTTGACGGCACTGACGAGCAGCGCGACAGCATCAAATCCGATGCATTCACCAGAGAAGCCAATAGGTTGCCATTCCGTAGTTTCACGCCACACGATGACTGGAAGCCAAAGTCTCCGGAGCCGGAAAAGTCCAAGTCAGACTCAGAGGAAGAAGATTCTGGAGGCTGGTTTGACTGGATAACGCGCAAGACACCTCAAAAGGAAGCCGCCCTCCGTGATGTCCGCAACAATCCCAATATCCCCGAGGGAGCCAAACCATAGCCAACAGCAACGCCACCGAGAGAAGTGCTTCCTCGGTGGCGTTAATTTCTTGCTTTGTATCTTATCTAGAATACATATCCAAGACCGACGCTTACACGGTATTCGTGCATCTTCACATCGGTTTTTATTACATCAAGCATACCAAATGCACCTGTTATATCTACTCGGAAGCGGTCGATAATTACAGCGGCCCGAATATTCCAAGCCACATCAAAGCGACGCATCAAGGTCTTATACATATTTTCTTCAAATATCTCAGTCTGATCTTCATCCACCTTAGTTCGTGCCGAAAATCCGATTATTGGCTCCGGTCCCGTCGAAAGAAACAAGCTGCCTCGTTTGAAGATATCAAATTTGTAACCAGCCGACAATGGTATTCGTAAACCTATCTTCCGCACTGGCGGATCATAGGTTTTTGAAGGTTCCGATGGTGTTCCCGCCCCAATGGTAATATTATCGTAGCGGTAGTTGTCAATAAAGAAGCGAGCACCGGGTTCAAAGAAGAAATTTTTGCCAAAGAGCCACATATAATCAGCTCCGACACTTATTCCGCCGCCAGGCTTGAACATCTTGAATGAGCCGTTTGCGAGTTTCCATTTTCCCGGAATGGAGGCATCATAAGCTATGGTTACAGTCCAGTGGTCGCGGTCGGAGGGCAGAACATCTTCGTCAATGTCCTGTGCATTGGCGGCGAGAACTGAAAGTGCGGTTATCGCGGAAAGAAGGATATGTTTCATCGTTTACTTTACAATGATTTTCTTGCCACACTGTATGTGGATTGTTCCCGGTTGTGGATTGCTGACTATGCGGCCTGACAGGTCGTAAAATGTTTCAGCACTGTTGTCGCTATCGGTCACGATGTTCTCTATACCTGAATTATTGTCAGGATTGTATGTAAACACTCCTTCCTGCATATAGAGGTATATCTTGCCGTTGAAAAGCACCGATTCATAAGGCCAGTATTCGTGGTTATCGAATAAATTACTCCGTGCGATACGTGCCCATGTTTTACCTTTGTCAGAAGATTTGAAGATATGAATATCCTGATGGATAGAACAAGCCCCCACACAATATACAATATTGGTGTTTTCAGGGTCGAACATCACGTTATAGGCATAACCTATTTCGGTTTCGTCATTAAGGCTTTCCTGACGATAAACGCACTGCCATGTCTTACCGCAGTCATTCGATTCAAAAATGCATCCCTCTCCCGAATATAAGATATGGTCGTCATTGTCAGGGTCAAATGCAAGATTATGGCACGAGTTGTCGCCGTTTGGGTCAGGATTGATTATACCCCAGTCGTTGCCTCCGTTTTCGCTACGCAAAATCTGCGCTGCTAATGCATCGCTTTCAGACGTATATAACAGTACATTGTCCTTGGTCGGATGCCAGCCTAAGAACTGGTGCTCGTTATAGCCGTAAAGCAAATCGAATTTGAAATTCCAAGTTGAGCCGAAGTCTTCGGAAATCCAGATGCCCGGGTATGCGGCAACCATCAACGTTTCAGGCTTCGACGGATGTTGCGCGAGACGCATTACGTAAGTAAGAAATTGGTCGGAAGAGTAATATCCCATATCTGCATACATTATATCCTCCCATTCTGAAAGATTACGGTTGAACCGTATAAGTCTCGCCAACTCAACGGCTCGAAATCCTTTTTGGTCTTGGGGAACTATTATTGCAACCACGTCATCGCCGTTGACCTTGAAGTCCATGACATTGACATCCTCCAAAGCCCACAGGCTCCAGGAATTTGAAGATTCCGAATATATGTATATGCCTTTTTCGGTAGCTACATATAGTTCGCCGTTGATTACCTCCATACGGTGCACTCCGTCGCGTTCACCTGAAATACCGGCTGGGAAATTGGTGTCTTCGAAAATGCCGAGAACGGAAGCGTCTGCCATAGAACAACAGCAGACAAGCAAAAATGCAAGGAGCAGATTTTTCATAACACAATTACATTGGATGTTTCATCTCGTTTTTCGATTACGATTCCTGATTTTGGCCTCGAATTGAGCCGTACGCCATTCAAGTTGAAATAAATGGGCGATTGCGAATTTTCGATGATGGAATCATCAATACCGGAACTGCCGCTGATATTCCAGTAAACAATATCCTTATAATCGTAAATCCAAATCTTGCCGTCAAAGAGAGCCGCATCGTAATAGAAATTCATGTCGTTTTCGAAATCATATGTCATACATTGTTGCCAAGTCTTTCCATTGTCAACCGACCTAACAATATTTCTTGGAGGCCAGCCATTGGCATGACCGACAGCGTATATTGTAGAGTGATTTTGATCGGTCGGGTCATACATGATGTTATAAGAATACCCGAGAATCGATTTGTCTCCCTTGTTCAATTCATCTAATATGATATCCCATGTCTCACCGCAGTCAAAAGATTCATAAATTTTATATTCTCCACTGATGAGAAGATGGTCTGCATTATCAGGGTCAAAGGCTATGCAATGGCAGCTACTTTCACTGTTTGGATCCGGAGTAAATATATCCCATGTTGCACCTCCGTCTATACTTCTGCACACCATGCCGACATAAATGAATGATTCCGAAGTAAGAAACAGTATATCGGGGTTTTGTGGATGCCAACCCAGGAAAGAGTGTGGATTATATAAAGCTCCGTAATGTGACAGTTTTTCCCACGTTTTACCAAAATCTTTTGATTTCATGATGCCTGCGTGTCCCATAATCATCACACAGTTTTTATCTGTAGGATGCTGTGCCATAGCAGACAATGAAGTCAAGGTATTTCCACTATAACTATACTCCATTTCCTGCGGGGTGATGTCGCTAAAATCAACTCCTGATACAGAACCTTTTACCAGTCGGGTTACCGTGCGTAAATCCATATCGATTATCTGAGAATATTCCTCAGGAACTATAAAAGCAATAATTTCATCACCGGAAATACGGAAATCTATGACGTTTATGCCCTGCATAGCGAAAGGTTCCCATTTCGCATTCTCACCTTTGGCCCGACGCATTATGCCGTTAGGGCCGGGAGCATACAGCATATCCCCGATGACTTGAAGCCTCGGGCACCCTGTCGAAAGATTCTCTCCGAAATCGGAAGAAATGACTTGATTTGAGCCGGTGGATTGTGCATACAAATCAAAACCGCAGAGAAATATTCCAGCAAGTAATGACAGGAGAACGGAATTAAATTTGCATGTCATTTTATTGCCACTTTTTGAGTTTTTGATGATGCGCCGTCCGTTACCGTAACGAGATAGATGCCGTTTGACAGAGAGGGTAACGGACAGATGCCGTTATCGACAGTTGCCGAGATTATGATTCTCCCCGAAAGGTCAAACAATTCAAGCGTACATTTATTGTCGGTTCCGCTGACTATGATATTTCCATTTTGGAATGATATGGTGATGCTATTCTTGTCATAGACAAGGGGATTTACCCCCGACTCTTTAGGATTGACTACCGCACGGATGTTTGAGCCGTATGCCTTATTACAAGTTGCCCCTGTAAGGCCGGCATCGCGCTCAACTATAAATCCCTTAGCTCTATTACTCGGTTCGATAGGCCTACCATTATAACCGCATTCAGGATCTTCAACACCCGTCAAATACGCTGCGCTTGTATTATGGAAAGGGTCAAGATCGCCATACCATAGGCCATACCCGCATATGGGCAAAAATATGCTGTGTTCATTGGGGCCGTACAACCTAACGCCTCGAACTCCGTTTTCTACAGATGATCCATTTGTCCAGCATAACATTAGTAATTCATAGCGTTCCTGTTCATTTGGAAGCCTCCAGCCGTTACCCCATTGGTATCGGGCTGCATCATATCCAGTTCCGCTGATGTCCGTGCCGATATTTTCAAGGACAGCCCATTCGCCATTGTTGGGATCGACTTCATACCCTTCAAAGAACCTGTAGCTTTCCCAGGAGAAGTCTTCGCGAGGCTCTGTTTCTCCCCATGCAAAGTACTGTCCCTTTTCATAGGGGGAGGATGCTCCTACATTATATGTAGCCCATAAAGTGCCGCTTGGGAGTCCGAGGTCAACATATTCATGTCCTCCGATGATTCCGTCAGGTTCGCTCGGAGCCGGTGGCTGCGGGGTCTCGGCGTATGTGTTAGCCGCCACCAAACACAGCATACTAAGCAAAGAGTAGAATTTATTCATACCTATTAGTTTATTTTCTCACCTTGGCTCAGGGGAGGGAGGTTTATATAAAGAAACGTGAGCCAACTATGCCACGTTCTAGTTTGAAGGTCCTGAGAAAACCTGTGAGCAGATGTAACAATAGCAGCCCACGCTATACGCGTGAGAACCACTATGCTATCTCTTGCTCTGTTTTATGAATTTCGGATCAGCGGATTTTCCCGGTGGGTGTGGAAGATGTCAAGAGTATAGTGTT
>CAMYSW010000199.1:0-5157 GCA_947297425.1 uncultured Porphyromonadaceae bacterium | reverse complement strand
CCGAACTTTATGACAATTATGGCGGGAATGTGGCTATCTATCATGTCTCATTTGATGGAGATCAGTATGCATGGCGTGATGCGGCAAAGAATTTGCGCTGGACCACTGTCATTGATCCCGCCGGCATGACTTCTGACGCCCTCCGTAACTATAATGTAGGTGTGCTTCCTACGTTCTTTATCTATAGCGCGGACGGACGTTTGCTGGATCGTGCCCAAAGCGTTGCTGAATTGCGTAATAAACTCTGATTTTTAAACAGCTTCTTATTAAAACGATACCGGAGTGGATTGGAAAGATATGTTGTCTCAGCTTAGGGATGAGCTTCCTGAAGCAGCAGATTCAGTTGAATCTGTTGAAGGGGAAACTGTTTCTGAACCAAAGGTTTCCCCCAAAGAAACGATACGTATTTTCGTAGAAAAGAAAGGCAGAAGAGGGAAGACGGCTACTATTGCCGAAGGTTTTAAATGTCAGGATGACGAGTTGGAAGAGATTGCTTCGAAGGCTAAACGTCATCTTGGCGTGGGCGGAAGCGCGAGAGGGGGTGAGATCCTCATTCAGGGTGAATGTCGCGAGCGCTTTGCCGGATTTCTCAGGAATCTCGGATATCCGGTAAAAGGCGGCTGATGTTGAAAACACAACAAACCGCAGCTCTTGCAGACTGCGGTTTGTGAGAAAAGGCTCCGACTCACGTAGGAGCCTTTTCTTCTTCGATTAAGGTCAAAATAATAATCAATTACCCTGTTGCTTGCATGCTTATAATGATTCTGTCATTATCTGTGTCTGATTGTAAGCCAATGTGGCTTAATGTTAAGGGAGAGGTGGGTTCCTAATTTCATTTTGAAAGGATTGATACCTTCCCTCCGATGCAAAATTACATAAGATGTTTATTTTTGCAAAATTTTTCATATTGTTATAAAACATACTTTTGAAGCGAGATTGTTTCATATGTAATGGCGGAGATGTCTGCTATGGCTTTTGCAGCTTCTTTTTCTGATCCGTTAAAATCTTTGACAAGTACAACCAAGGTGTAGTGTCTTCCGTCTGGAAGTGAAACGTAGGCGGCATCATTGTGAGCGGAGAGTATTCCGTGATCCCTGAATCCTGAGCCAGTCTTGTGTGACACGCTAACCCCCTTTTTGTTTGTCAATGGTGCGACAATCCTGTCGGTACCTGTCTGGCATTGCCGGAGCGTTGTGCAAATGAACTCCTGTTTGGCGGGACTTATAATGCTGTCGTTAAAAAGCTTCTCGATAAGCTCGGCAACACCCAACGGGGAGGAATGGTTCTCATAGGCTTTCGCATGATCGGATGCCATCTCGGCTTCCGTTACAGAAAGTCGGAAACTGTTTCTCGGTATGATTGTGGCTATAAGGCTATCTGTGTCTGAAATGTTTTCCAGACGGTCAAACATGAGATTGCTTGCATTATTGTCGCTATGTATTAGGGTGTAGCGTAAGAGTTCTTTCACGGTCAGTCGTATGTTGTCTTCGGAATGTTCTTTAAGCATGGGGGACCATGTGTGCGGGTTTAGGCCTTTTCTTTCAATATTTATAATGGTGTCAAGAGATGTGGCTGTTTGGTCGAACAGATGACACAATGCGATCGCTTGGTGGAGCTTAAAAACACTCATAAGTGGATATTTGTCCTTGTTATTTATGGTTATGGTATCTTTGCTGTCAATTATCAATGCTATTCCGATCTCGCCCGGATATTTTGTTGTGATGCTTGTCAAAGAATCTTTCAGTGCTTCAAAAGATTTCTTTTCTTCCTGACTTTCATTATGCTTCTGTGTGGAGTTTAGGGAGCATCCCGATAAGATTATTGCTATTATGGAGAGCAATAAACAATAGTTGTAATTCATGATTCTTATAATTCGGATTGATGATATTTGTCTTGTTTAAACGCGTTGGTGTGCAAAATTAATCAAATATGCGGTCGTGATTATAATTTGGATGTAAAGTTATTTGGAATTTTCATTAAAAGAGATTAATTTTGCATCTGAACTCCGGATGAGACCGGAATTATGGATGCAGAAATGGTGGAATGGTAGACACGAAGGACTTAAAATCCTTTGGCCTTTATCGGCTGTGTGGGTTCGAGTCCCACTTTCTGTACTGTTAATTAATGATTAGGAGTTAGGAGTTAGGAAATTTTCCTTTACTGCTAACTCCTAATTTTAATCTTTGCTCCCAATTGACAAAGTCTCAGAGTCTGAAAATGGAACAGCGCATAGGGATGCGCCTTTCACAGCAGCAGCTTCGCTTCGTGAAACTGCTGGAACTCAATGCGCCTGAACTTGACGATGCCGTGGAGCGGGAACTGGAAGACAATCCGGCTCTTGGAGTGAAGGAAGAGACACAGGAGGAAGACACGAACCGTTATCCTTTGTTTTTTGCCCGTGGTGGCGAGGACGAATACCCGGCTTTTGCTCCGGCAGATGAGTCGGAATCTCTTTATGACCATCTTTATTCACAGCTTTCGGAGAGACGCCTTTCACCTAAGGTTGAACTTGCCGCAAGATATATAATAGGTAATCTCGATTCTAACGGCTATCTCGGCAGAACGTTGCCTAACCTTGTCAATGACATGGCTTTCGGTCCGGGAATAGATGTTGATGATGTGGAGGCTCGTGAGGCTCTTGACGCTGTTCGGAGTCTTGACCCGCCCGGGGTGGGAGCGTTCGATCTGCGTGATTGTCTGGAACTTCAGCTTGTGTCATTGCCCCCCGGGGAAGTTCGGGATGATGCCTTGCGTATAATCCGTGAAGCCTATGACGCTTTTGCCATGAAGCATAAGCATCGGATCATATCGCAGTTGCATATGTCGCCGGATCGTGCTGACGAGGCTCTCGCCTTGATCCTTTCGTTGAATCCCAAGCCGGGAAATGCCCTCAGTTCTGATCCATCTGAAGAATCGAATATAATAATCCCGGATTTTATTGTTAATAATGAAGATGGAGAGATCACCATATCGCTCAACAATAAGATTCCGGAATTGCAGATTGAACAGAGTTTCGATCAGGCTATGGCTAATCTTGAACGCACGGCTAAAGGAAGACCAAAGAAAGGGTCTGAATTTATAGTGAGCCGATATAATGATGCAAGGGATTTTATACGCGTTCTCACGCAGCGTCAGCAGACCATGATGTCGGTGATGTCGGCTATCGTGAAAATTCAGAAAGAATATTTCCTGACTGAGGATGTTTATAAATTAAGACCGATGATGATAAAGAATGTGGCTGAGCTTACCGGTCTTGACCTTTCTGTGATATCGCGAGCCACGACCAATAAGTTCGTGGCGACCCCATGGGGCATTTTCCCGTTGAGATTCTTTTTTAGCGATTCAATCGGGGAGACTGCAGAAGATGGCAATGCTGCCACGAACCGGAAAATTGAGGCGGAGATTGCCGCCATGGTGGAGAATGAAGACAAAAGGCATCCCCTTTCTGACCAGAGAATTATGGAGGAAATGACGGCAAGGGGGTATGAGGTGTCTCGTCGCACTGTTGCTAAATATAGAGATCGCCAGGGTATTCCGGTGGCTCGTTTGCGTAAAAAATTGTAGACGGATTTCAAGAATGCGTGTTCGGGCAATATTGCTGTTGATGTGTTCTTGAAACTTGTCCCTAACATATAAAATAAAAATATGATAAAGAAAATAATTGCGTCTGTGATTATTGCTTTCTGCGCTATTCCTGCGCTGGCAGTCACGGAAAAGGAGATGGAGGAGGCGAAAGCCATTACGGCACAGGCGTATCTCAGATATGCCAATGACGGATCCGGATATCTGGACGATTTTCGAGCCACGTCGATGGCTCAACTTGAATCTAAGCTGAAAGCTAAGGAGAAGGAAAACCTTAAGGCTTTCAGGTCTGTGAAAATTCCTGGAGATTATGCTTCGTGGGATAAAGCAAAACTTCTGGAGTTCTGGGGTGTCACTTTTTTCACTTCGCCTAATCTTGCGGAGAAAGGAAAGGCTGCGCGTTCTCGTGTAAAACAGCGTATTTCAGCCATGACTGTTGGTGCTCCGGCTTCCAAAGAGCAGAAGCTTGTTGAAGAGCCGGTGGCTGTGACCCCGGTTGCTGAAGAGTCGAAACCGGTTGCTGCATCAGCAGTCGGAGATGTTTCCGAAACGCCGGCTAAGCCTGCGGAAAATGGTGAGCAAATATTAGAAAAACAGGAAGAGATTCTTGCAGACCAGAATGCGATTGCCCAGGATGCGGAAGAGCGTCAGTATAAGAAAGAGGAAAGCGGGACATGGATTTATGTCCTTGTTCTTGTGATTCTTATAGGTGTGGTGATTTGGCTTGTTGTGTTTGCTGCAAACATGATGAAGAAACAGTCTGAGCCTCTTGCTCGAGAGGACGCTTCCCGCCAAGGGGATGCTGCCGGCAATGTCAACAAAGAGAATGCCGAATTGCGCAAACAGTATGTTTCTGTTAAGTCTGCTATGGAAGAATATAAATCTGCATTCGAGGAACTGCAGGCAGAGAACAAGCGTCTTGCTTCGGAAATCAAGGCATTGAAGGCACAAAAGACGGAAATGGCTGCTCAGTCAAAGCCTGAGCCAAAACCTCAGGCACCAGCCCGTAATTCTGCGAATGTGCTTTATCTTGGTCGTGTCAATGGTCGTGGACTTTTCGTGCGTGCAGATCGCCGTCTTAATCCCGGCAATTCGATATATCGTCTTGAAACACGTGACGGTCTCGTAGGAACTTTCCATGTTGTGGATGTTCCGGAGGTTACGGGTATCGCCTTGAGTAATCCGGTGGAATATCTGTCAGGCGGCTGCTCTGCTATAGATATTGAAGACACGGAAGGTGCTAACAATATTGTTACAGAGAACGCCGGCACGGCAATGTTCGAAAACGGTGCCTGGAAAGTGCTTCGCAAGTCTCGCATAAGATTTGAATGAAACATTTAAATAGTTTCTTAGGCTAAATTTTGCGGAAAGTAAAATTTTTATTAACTTTGCATCCGCAAGAAAGCCCTGATGGCGGAATCGGTAGACGCGCTGGTCTCAAACACCAGTGGAGCAATCCGTGCCGGTTCGACCCCGGCTCAGGGTACGATCGCGGTTTAAATCACATGATTTAAACCGCGATTTTTTTTGTATCTATATACGGAATGTGGAGAGTTATGGACCGGGACTTTGGTA
>CAMYSW010000198.1:0-5186 GCA_947297425.1 uncultured Porphyromonadaceae bacterium | reverse complement strand
AGGTAGCGCAGGCTCTCGGCATTACCCGCTCTGCTTACAGCAATTATGAATCGGGCGACCGTGAGGTGCCATACGATGTAATCGAGAACGCAAGCGATTTTTTCGGTTGCGACATGACGATGCTGTTTGAGGAAAATGAGAATGTAGATACCATGATTCTTGCCTCAGCGTTCCGCATCGAGGGCATCGCGCCGGAGGATGCGGCTGAAATTCGTCGCTTCAAGGATATTGTAAAGTCGTATCTTAAAATGGAGGCGATCGAGGCAAGATGAAAGCGTCGTTATTGAATCTTGTGGAGAGTCAGGTCTCCAAATTTCGTCAGATGACTGGATTGAGCGACAGCGAGGCGGTCAATCTCAAAAGTCTGCTGTTGAAGCTGAACGTGCTTACCATTTACAGACCGTTGTCAGACGATTTTTCGGGCATGAGTCTTAAAAGCGGCGACAAACGGTTTATGCTGGTCAACTCCAATCATCCCCGGTGCCGACAGCATTTCACCATCGCCCATGAACTCTATCATCTTTATATCGACCCGAATCCCATGCCACACAACTGCATGGCCGAGGGCAAGAAAAACGATGTGGAGCAATGCGCCGATGCCTTCGCTCTTATGTTTCTAATGCCGGCAGATGGTGTGAGGCAAATGATTCCCGACAATGAGCTGATGTCGGGACGTGTGTCGCTTGCATCAGTGTTGCGTATCGGCCATTATTTCTCGGTATCATATTCCGCAGTGATCAACCGCCTGTATGATCTGAAACTGATTGACCGCAATGAGCGTGACGCTTTCAGGGAATACCCGGTGAAGAAAACCGCGAGGGAGTATGGCTATGACACGGCTCTGTATGAACCAGGCAATGAGAATCTTGTCATAGGAGATTTCGGAGAGAAAGCCCGCCGACTTTTCGACGGTGAGAAAATTTCCGAGGGTCACTACATGGAACTGTTACACAAAATCGGCATCAATGACAGCGAAGACTAAAATCGTGCTTGACGCCGATGTGATAATCCACTTTGTCAAGGCAGGTCAGTTCAGCCTGTTGCTGGACATATTCCCGGAGTATCAATATCTGATACTGGATGTGGTGTACGACGAGGTGACGGTGAGCAGGGCGATGAAAACACAGATTGACAATACCCTGACATTCCTTGCCTCCCGAATCGCTAATGTAAAGTTTGACCTTAAAGGAGAATCAAGGCTTGAATATGCCCGGCTGCGCAACACATTATTTTTGGGCAAGGGCGAGAGTGCCTGTATGGTGTATTGCCGAGATAATAAGGATGTGCTTGGAAGCAGTAACCTCAGGGATATAAAGGAGTATTGCAATCTGAATCAGATTACATACCTTACAACTCTCGACTTCCTGTATTACGCTTTCATAAGAAAGAAGATGACTAAGGAGGATGTCGATGCGTTCATAGCGGAGGTTGTCGCCAAAGGGAGCAAGCTCCCGGCTGTCGATATTGAGAGATACACACCCACAAGCCTAATTTAAGGAATGTGAATCAAAGTGTTAGAAATCTCTAAAATGAACTCTCGGACTTGCCTGTCTCGGGAAAAATGACTAACTTCGCAATAGTGATTGGATACCGCTTGCAGAGGCAAGTCGCCAGAGCCAAAATCCGGCATCGGATATTTGGCACTAATTCGGCACTACTGAATTTTGAAACTATCCAACTATTTGATATAACTGCATTTAGACAGGTAAGGCACGCCCCCTGTCTTTCCGCAAAATAGATTAATTATCAAGTATTTGCAAAATCTACACCCAATATTACACCTAGAAATGGCAGTAATATTGGGTGTTTTATTATAGCCAGATGATACACAATTCTGCAGGCAAAAATAACCTTGTATTATTTAATGTCATTTTATTATTTCGGCTCGAATATACATTTTGTTTTGAAAACGACATAAATTGACGCTTTCATTTTGTAACTTTGCCGTATGAAACAAAATATGGGACGGTTAATCCGCTACATACTGATTATTCATAAGTTGTCAGGACATAGAAAATATGTCTCGGCCGACGAACTGATTTCTTATCTTAATCTTCAGATGGAGCTTCGGGGTTATGAAATCGGTATAAGTCTGCGAACACTCCAACGAGATATAAAGGAAATAGCAGACATGTTTGAAATAGAAATCAAGAACTATCGTGGATATGGATATTATGTAGCCGACAGACCGGTTGAAACAGATATAAGGTATCAGGAAATACTTATGAACTTTGACCTCCTTACATCCATGAATCAAAGCGGTCAGTCCATTGGCTTTATCATACCCGAACATCATCGTCCGAAAGGAAGTGATAGTATTCCAATCTTGATAAGAGCTACAAAGGAACAAAGATTTGTGGGATTCGATTACATCCTTGTAAGAAAAAGTGACAAGCTGATTTCTAAGAAGGTTAAACCGCATTTTCTTAAAGAATCCCTTGGGTTGTGGTATCTCCTTGCTCTTGATGAGCATGATAATCTAAGATCCTACGGTATTGACAGAATGCAGAATATCACATTGGATGACACTACATTCAAACGGGATGAATCCATAGACCCGGATGACCTTTTCAAACATAGTTATGGCATATGGGATGACCCGTCAATGCCTATCGAGGACATCGAACTTTCATATTCCCCGTTGGACGGCAAATTTATAAAGACGACTCCATTGCATAGCTCTCAAAAGATTCTCGCCGACAATGACATCGAGTTCAGGATAAGTCTGCGGCTAAGGATTACCAATGATTTTGTAATGGCACTTCTCGCAAGAAGTGCGTCTCTTACGGTGGTAAAACCGCTGTCGTTGCGTGCAAGAATCAGAGAGATTTATAAGGAAGCGATTGAAAGAAACAACTAAAAGAAACAACTAAAACAAACATAAGAAGATGACAGCAGAAATTGAAAATTACAGAAAAGATGGTTTCATAGGCTTTGTTCCGGTATCTGAACTTCGTGGCAACACAAAAGTAATGCCTGAAAGTGGAGGTGTATATATAGTCGTTCGCGATAGCGACATGGCTCCTGAGTTCCTTCCTGAAGGAACAGGTGGATTCTTTAAGGGAAAAAATCCTAACGTAAGTATCGACGAGCTAAAAACAAATTATGTCGCTGGCAGCAAAGTTGTATATATCGGCAAGGCGACAAGTCTTAAAAAACGTGTCGGTCAGCTTCTTCGATTTGGCACCGGTTCCGCTATTGGTCACTGGGGCGGTCGCTACCTTTGGCAGCTTGTAGATTCCGACAATCTACTCATAGCATGGAAGCCAACTCCGACGATAGACCCGAGGACCGAGGAAGTGAGGATGCTTGAAGAATACATGTCACTTCACGGTAAGTTACCTTTCGCAAATCTTACAATGTAACAGATATGCGCAGCCTGTCCTCATTGATTCATAGTGCATTGTTCCCGTCAACGAGAGTTTACCATGATGCTAAGGGCAACTACCGTGGGTCCAGTACCGACCTCACTCCGTGGCTTACTCTTCTCGGACGCAGTTGAGGCATTATGATTTGGTTATACATTATCCTTACACCGTTATTAGCTCCTGTCTATTATATTTTTGCCAACTGGTATTGCCGTAAATATGATGCAGAGTTCACCACTGTTGATCCAAAAGGTTGGCCGAAAGAAAAATCGCAGATATTGAGAAACCACAGGAATATTCTTTTGGGATGGATTATTTTCATGGTCTAGGGATATTGTGTCGACTGGGGACAGAATGACTTACCATATGAATACACTCAGCCATCCACACACTGGAAAGAATCAAAGTGGGAACCAAATCCGGACGGTAGTTTTGTTGAATATTACAAGTCTATTAGTGAGGACAATCCGAAATAAATTGCTAAATTCGTAAATATAATTAGGATACATAGAGCATGAAGAACTATAAAGATAAGGAGTGTGAGCGTCAGCAAGCGCTCATAGAAACCAGCGGTCTGTTTGATGGAATTTCCGGTGGTGGCAGATTCATGGGCAAAGAGCGTCCATTTGTTTTGACGGACGGGATCCACAATCTCTATGCTCCGATAAGAGAAGGGTGCAGTCAGGCAACCCTCAGCCGGGAACTCCGGCGTAATTCCACAGAAAAAGGCAACTATCTGTGGAACAAGGCGCATGCAAAAGCCTTGGAACGCAGGAAGCGGACCACATCCAACAGGAAGCTCGACAGCGTGCTTGTATGGCGTATAAAGCAGATGATCGTCGACCACCAGTGGTCGCCCGAGCAGGTTTGCGGCGTACTGGCCAGGGAGGGGATATCAGTTTCCATACAGACGGTCTACAACATCATAAATGCCGATCAGAGCGGCGAACTGCGACGTCACCGCCGCCATCCCGGCTTTAAACGCAGGTCCAAGGAGGGACGCAAACCTACGAAGGCCACCAACATACCCAACCGCACGAGCATACATGACAGGGCGCCCGAAGCCGACGGCAGCCGCTTCGGTGATTTCGAGATGGACCTTATTGTCGATGCTTACGGTCACGCGATCCTTGTGCTGCTCGAACGCATGACCGGCTTCGTGATGATGGAAAGGCTTCCTTGTGGGAAAAGGGCAAAACCGTTGTCAAAGGCTGTCGTGAGAATGCTGTTCGCATATCGTAAATGCCTTAAAACCATTACGACAGACAACGGGAGCGAGTTCGCGGCACATCTTGACATAACTGCGGGACTACGCATGAAAGGGCTTGATGACGTGACCGTTTACTTTGCCGACAGTTACTGTTCCTGGCAGAAGGGTGCAGTCGAAAACGTAAACAAGCTAATACGTCAATACATCCCTAAAAAGTCCAATTTCAATGACTTTTCTGACCGGTATATCAAGAATGTGGCAAAGAAATTGAACCTCAGGCCAAGAAAAAAACTCGGTTTTTCAAATCCGAAGTCCGAGTTTTTCAAACAAATCAATAATTTTGCACTTGCCAGTTGAACCTGCGTTCCCTTTTATCATATAAAATATTAGTCGTGATGTTTGGATATATTATATATTGTTTGTAATTTTGCGAACACCAAACAAAGTATGATATGGCAAATTTAGAGATAACACCTGAGCAGGAGCGTCTTGCGAGGTTTGCGAAAGCGATGGGGCATCCCACCCGTATTGCAATTCTGCATTTCCTCGCACAGAGAAATGAATGTTTCTTTGGCGATATACACGAGGTTCTTCCGATTGCGAAAGCC
>CAMYSW010000197.1:0-5197 GCA_947297425.1 uncultured Porphyromonadaceae bacterium | reverse complement strand
TACTTCAAACTTACGCACTATACGAAGCATAACCCTGCAGCTCCTGCCGGGAGACTGGCCTGAAGAATTTGAGATACGTGGCGAGATATTGATGCCATGGGATGTATTCGAGAAACTGAACGCCGAACGTTCATATAATGAAGAACCACTTTTCGCCAATCCGAGGAACGCAGCATCAGGAACATTGAAGATGCAAGATCCGAAGGAGGTTGCACGCCGTCATCTCGATGCCCGATTCTATTATCTTCTCAGCGACAACTTGCCCTCGGATAACCATTACGACAATATGATTGCCGCCGAGCGTTGGGGATTCAAGGTGTCAAAGGCTATGACGAAGTTACATACCCTCGAGGAGATTGACGAATATATCGCATATTGGGATGAGCACCGCAAAGAATTACCTGTCGCCACTGACGGACTCGTTTTCAAGATTAACTCCCAACGCCAGCAGCTGAATCTCGGATTCACGGCAAAATCTCCTCGCTGGGCGGTTGCTTTTAAGTTCAATCCGGAGAAAGCATGCACGCCCTTGCGTTTCGTATCGTTCGAGACAGGGCGTATGGGCATAGTGACTCCTGTAGCAAACCTTGAGCCTGTCCAGTTATCGGGCACGATAGTCAAGCGCGCTTCGCTCCATAACGATGACATAATGCAGGAGCTCGACATACATGAAGGCGACAGTCTATATGTAGAGAAGGCTGGCGAAATAATACCGCAGATCACGGGAGTTGAGAAATCCTTACGTCAACCAGATGCAAAGAAGATAGTTTTCGTAAAGGAATGTCCCGAATGCGGCACACCGCTGCAACGCATCTTTGGCGAATCGGCATGGTGCTGCCCCAATAAATACGGATGCCGCCCTCAAATCACAGGACGTATCGAGCATTTCTGTGCGCGCCGCATGATGAATATCGACGGCATTGGCGAGGAAACGGCAGAACTACTTTACGATAGCGGGCTCGTAGACAACATCGGAGACATCTATGACCTCTCGGTTGAAAAGATATCGGGCATGGAACGTATCGGTCCCAAAACCGCACGCCGGATAATGCAAGGTATAGAAGACTCGAAAAAGGTGCCGTTCGAAAGGGTAATTTATGCCCTGTCAATACCCAATGTGGGAGAGACAACAGCAAAACGTCTCGCCCATGCAGCAGTAAGCATGGAAAATATGCGCAATATGGAACTGGAGCAACTGAGTGCAATACCGGACATAGGTCCCATAATCGCCAAGAACATTTACGACTTTCTGCACGAACCAATAAACGAAATTATTGTTTCCAAACTGACAGAATCCGGAGTGCAGATGCAGGTGGAAGAAGATAAACTTAGACCGTCGGGATCAAGCCTGGAAGGTAAGACCATTGTAATTTCAGGAACATTCGCACATCACAGCCGTGACGAATATAAGGAAATAATAATGCGTGAAGGGGGTAAAAACTCCGGCAGCATCTCGAAAAAGACATCGTTCGTGCTCGCCGGAGAAAACATGGGACCTGCAAAACTCGAGAAATGTCAGACCCTAAACATACCCCTCGTCTCTGAAGATGAATTTCTTTCAATGCTCAATAATACCGAGTCTTGATCATCCCAACCTAAACCATTAATTATTAACCATTAATTATTAATTATCAACCCTCCCATGCTCGTATCCCCTTCTCTTTTAGCAGCAGATTTTACCAATCTCGGCAAAGACATAGAAATGATAAACAGGTCTGATGCCGACATGCTTCATCTTGATGTTATGGATGGAGTGTTCGTGCCCAATATATCCTTCGGATTTCCGGTGCTTGAGCCGATCGCGAAGATATGCGAAAAGCCTCTCGACGTGCACTTGATGATCGTGGAACCGGAGAAATGGATCTCGCAGGTACGCGACCTCGGTGCCGACATCATGAACGTGCACCAGGAAGCTTGCCTTCACCTTTACAGCACAGTTTCCAACATCCACCAAGCCGGCATGAAAGCCGGGGTTACATTATGTCCGGCAACTCCAATATCTGTGCTGGAAGACATAATTGGAGAACTTGACATGGTATTGCTAATGTCGGTAGAACCTGGATTCGGAGGGCAGAAATTTATACCGCATACAATTGAAAAAGTAAAACAGCTCAAAAAACTGATCGAAAGGACCGGTTCCAAGGCTAAGATAGAAATTGACGGAGGAGTAAACGGGAATACGGGTGCCGAACTTGCCAAAGCAAGCGCCGACATCCTCGTAGCAGGCAGCTATGTCTTCAATGCCCCTGACCCCGCCTCCGCAATCGCCACCCTCAGGTCACTTTAGAAACCTTGTTCTTTCCTCAACCTCAATGGCTATTTGCATGCCCTGAAATAGGACACCGTCCTCATCAACAACTGAGTGATTGGCGACAGCAAATAATTTCCCAATAATCTCCCAAATAGTGGTTTCATACCATTTGGGGAGATTATTGTTTTTAACATCTTTGCTAAAATTAATCCCGCTAATAAACCTACAAATTCACATATTGGTCTAATCAATAGTTTAATCGCAGCTAAAACCTTTGCTATATGCTTGATTTCTATTACTACAAAGTTGTAATCTTCCTTGCCGATTTCCCACATTCATCCAGAAATTATTGGCAGTTATTTAACTAAATTTTAAACTTTTTTCTTTTGAGTTGTAAGAATGAAATTAAATGACTATTTTTGCAGCGTTAACCATCTCGCAGAGGTCCAAAGGGCAATGTGGGAGGGTTGGCAGACATAGTTATATTTAGCGTATACTCAACGCTCTTTCTTGGCGACTTGAAATCTGGTAAATTTCTTATGATTAGTCAGGATAGACGCAATGATGTAGATGCGTGTGGATATGTATACTTTGACGGCACAGGGCGTGAGTCCTGTATCGTTTTAACATATACATATTTGCGTGAGGCCTCTGCGTTATTGCTCGTTCTTCTAATCAGGGCATACCAGAGCCTCAAGTCGGGAACGGGCAATTGGTATTGACTCTCACGCTTGAGCTGAATACAATTCTTTAACAGAGTGGTATTCAACGTTTATTTAGATAGTGACAGATTGTTTTGTTCCCAAATAGTTCCCAATCTTTGAATTTTCGGTATATCTCTTTATGTGTTGATTTCAGACTTACTTATGGAATGGAAGAGTAAGTTTTCATAATAAGGACACGAATGCGATAGCCGATACTTGTAGTCGCTCTGGTTTCTGCGCTGTTGACAGAATAGGCGCACGATAAACAAAATCTTCTGAATTTTGCTCGGTGAAGATTTCACGGAGTAAAACCCAGACAATTCTAATCCGTTGATTTCTATGGTTTCAATCTCATAACCTTCTGACATACAGACATTCTAATTTCCATAATTTAGAAATTTTTAGTAACTTTGCACCCTGAAATGGAACAGCTTAACTCATATCTGAAGAATCTTGACCTTGATGCTCTGCGAACATATTTCGTGGAGCATGGACGGTTGTGCAGGTAAGAGATGGAGGAACGGTTTGCACAGCAGGGCTTAGTATGCAAGTATATCGGCCTTATATGCAAAGGATATTTCAAATTCACAACCCTTAACTCCGAGGGGGAAGAATCTACCATGAACTTCGCCTTTCAAAATGAGTTCGTTGCTGATTTCAATGGCTCTTATTGTGGAAGTCCGTCAGAAGTTTCTATTATAGTAGGAATGGACTCTGAAATCTACTTGTTACCCGTGACAATTTTCAAGGACAATTTCATGCAGTAGGATTCCGTATTATCTAACACCCTTTATAAATCATTATATCAGATAGTCTCCGACCGGTCCTAAAGGAAGTGAACCGGACTCAGAGTCGGGGATTTAGACGATAATAATTAATAGCACTTATACTTCCTATCTTTCTAAACCTATAAGTTGGAGAAATATTATCAAATAAACCAAACAAAATGTAAAGTTTATTTGTCTATATGAAAAATATTATTTACCTTTGCGCTCAATAACAGAACTCACCAATACCAATGCTTATGAAAAATTTCCTTTTCCCTCACATCTTCCAACTGATAGGTTGGATTATGTTTGTCCTGTCGCTGATTACAGGCCTAATTATCTATTACAAATTGCCCGTATTTGGAACAGGTATTTCTGAAACCATCGCAATTGACTCTTCAATTATAGGCATAGCCCTCGGTGCATTGTTTATCGTCTGTTCCAAAGAACGGATAGAGGACGAAATGACAAAGTCAATTCGCCTCGCTTCTCTGCTTAACTCTATTTATGCATATGTAATATTGCTCGTTTGCTGTACCATTTTGATAAATGGTGCAAACTTTCTGCTGTTTACTGTTTTTAATCTGGTGCTTTTCCCAATAATTTTCGTATGCAACTTCAGATTGGAAATGCACCGTTATAATAAGATGTACGATGAAGAACAGGATTAAGGTGGAGCGCGCCGAGTTAGATATTACCCAACAACAGCTTGCCGAAGCTGTCGGAGTAAGCCGTCAGACTATTGTGGCTATTGAGAAAAATCGCTTTCTTCCATCAACTCCATTAGCCCTTAAAATAAGCCGATATTTTGGCAAGCCGGTCGAGAGCATTTTTATTCTTGAAGAAACCGATTAAACGATACCGATATGAAACAAAAAGTCAAATTCAGCGCGTATTCCCTGATTGTAACCGCAGTAGTGCTTATACTCTGCGTGGTGGGGATATTCTCTCTAATTGGGAATTCGGAGAAGCTAACTATTTTCTGCATCCTCACGGGAGGGGCAACAATCGCCGGGCTATACTATTGCCCGAAATCCATACAAGCAAACGAGTCAAATGTTACGCTTCATCGTCTGCTTTCTTCTCCCAAAGTATTTAACTATAATTCAATCCAGGCAGTTGATACTTGTTATCCCTCCGCAGGAGGACTTAGGTTGTGTGGTAGTGGAGGATTTTTCGGATATTGGGGTTATTTCAGCGACATTATGATCGGAACCTATTTTGGATACTACGGTAGCCGGAGCTGCTGCTTACTCTTAAAAATGAAAGATAACAAACAATATGTTCTTGGCTGTCGCAATCCTGTCGAAATGGTTGCGTACATAAAGCAGCAAATGAACAAATAAGCGTATCCTTACAACTGCAAATCATCTAACAAATAAGACACAAAAGCTGATTTTGTGTCTTATTTGTATCATGTATTGTAATTACTCACTGAAAAGTAGGCCAGGGCACTCATTAAAAAATGGGCCACC
>CAMYSW010000196.1:0-5212 GCA_947297425.1 uncultured Porphyromonadaceae bacterium | reverse complement strand
ATCTGCGCCAAGCTTGCGACCCCAAATTCACATTTATTTTTAAACAACTTCTAAAATTCGGTGAAACTCAGTGGCAGCAGAGATTTCACGGAAGGCAAAACATATATGCAGTCAAGACCATAAAGTATCACTTCAATGTTGCCATATCGAGCCTCATATTCAAGCAATGCCTGACGGCATGCCCCACAAGGACTGATAGGCATCCTTTGGAAACACTCCTCAGCCGGATCTTCATCCGAATGGTGCAGCCGCGTCCAAGCCGCAATAGCGATCTTGCGCATAGCCATCCCGGGAAATTTAGCGGAAGCATAATAACAGGTAGTACGCTCAGCACATGTCCCCGACGGATAAGCGGCATTCTCCTGATTGCTACCTGTTACGATCTCCCCGTTTTCCATCCTTATGGCAGCACCTACATGAAACTTGGAATAGGGCACATACGAAGTGCGCGTCATATCTTTTGCAGCATCCACGAGTTCTCGATCTTCAGCCGCCAGTTCTTCATAATTATAAACCTTTATCAAGGTCCTTATCTCTTTCTCTTCCATGGTAATTCCTTTTCTTTAGCGCAAATATACGAATTTTTATTTAATTTTGCATGCAAAGCGCACACATGCGCCCGTCATGACCCATGAACAGACATCGTATATTCATAATATTTATAAACGTCATTGTTACCGTTTTTTCTTTAATTGCAGAAAAAAAGAATCCTTATCAGGCATATATAGACACCTACTGCGAGATGGCTATAGAACAGCAACGCATCCATGGCATACCCGCGTCTATCACTCTCGCCCAAGGACTACTGGAGAGTCGCGCCGGACAATCTTCCCTTGCAACTTTAGGCAACAATCATTTCGGCATCAAATGCCACAATGAATGGAAGGGCGACACCCTGCTGCGCAACGATGATGCCGCCAACGAATGCTTCCGCTCATACCCTTCAGCTGCAGAGAGTTTCGACGACCACTCCCGCTTCCTGCTACGCAAACGTTACGCCCCTCTTTTCCGCAACGATGTCACCGACTACGCTGCATGGGCACGCGGACTTAAGGCTTGCGGATATGCAACAGATCCCAATTATGCCACACGTCTTATAACAATAATCGAACGATATGCCCTATATCTTTTCGACACGGAATCAGGACGCAGGGCTGAAGAAGACGCCGGCTTCATTCACGACATGCTGAGATCCACACACCCCGTGCGCCGCAGCCGTGGACTTCATTGTGTAATCGCCTCCCCCGGAGACACGTACGCATCAATAGCCAAAGAATTGGGAATTAAAAAATCACGTCTTCTCAAATACAACGACAAGGAAAAAGATGGTGAAATAAAGCCTTGGGAGGAAGTGTATCTCGAAGAGAAACGCGACTCCGCCCCCGAAGGAACAGACAAAGCCACAATCGGCGAAGGAGAATCCCTCCACTCCATCTCCCAACGCTTCGGCATCAAGCTGTCCACCCTGCTCCGACTCAATCCCGATGCGAGCGACCGACCCGGCAGCACAATCCGCCTGCGATGAAAAATCAAAAAAAATCATTTTTTTGTCAACTTCAAAAAAAATAACTATCTTTGCAGACGCATTTTATGTGAAGCGACACCTCTCCTACGCCACACAGCAAGGCAGGGAAAGCTTTTACATATGCTATGCCTCTGTAGTTCAACGGATAGAATAGAAGTTTCCTAAACTTTAGATAGGGGTTCGATTCCCCTCGGAGGTACTATGGGAAAGTTTACGGCTTTTAAAGTTCAACTCGCGTCACTGCCGGAAGGACACCATGAGCAGGATTTCGAGATCACGACAGAGTTTTTCAAAAACATGGAAAACCCTGATATCATATCCTCCGATGTAAAGGTTCACCTTGACATCGTGAAGAAAAATGACACCTACGACTGCAAATTCCAATGCAAGGGTATGATGCAGATTCCCTGTGACCGATGTCTCGACCCGCTTGACCACGAAGTTGACACTGAATATCATGTTATCGTCAAATATGGTGAGAACTATGATGACGGAGCCGACAACCTTCTTGTCATACCTTACAGCAACAGCTACCTCAACGTGGCATATATCCTCTACGACACGATTCTGCTCACAATCCCGCTGCGTCATGTCCACCCAATGGGGAAATGCAACCGCGCCATGGCAGCTGTGCTTTCAAGACATAAAGGCAGCGGAGACGAAGAGACCGAAGACGCTCTCGATGAAGTGGATGCTGAAATTGAATGCGGGAGCGACGAATAAACCTCACTCCTTCTCATTAATTAGTAATTTACAACAACATAGAATAATAATATTAAAACAATACAGAAATGGCACATCCTAAACGCAGACAATCGCACACCCGTACGGCGAAACGCCGCACACACGACAAAGCTCTCGTCCCCACACTCGCAATCTGCCCTAACTGCGGTGCATGGCACATCTACCACACCGTTTGCGGCGAATGCGGTTACTATCGCGGCAAACTCGTGATCGAGAAGGCTGAAGCTTAAAAGTGTGTGAATATAAACCTTTAATGAAGTGAAAAAATATTTTTTCACTTCTATACTTATTTTAATTCGATTATGGCTAACGCCAAAATTAGCGGAATTGCTTCCTACGTGCCCGATGACATCCTTGACAACGAGATGCTGTCGAAGATGGTTGACACCAACGACGAGTGGATCACCACACGCGTCGGCATCAAGGAACGCCGCATTCTCAAAGACCCTGAAAAGGGTTCAAGCTTCCTTGGTGTGAAAGCTGTCGGCAAGCTGCTTGATGAAACAGGCACGGCAAAGGAGGATGTTGATCTCGTGATCTGCGCAACCTCCAACCCCGATTACCGTTTCCCCTCTACAGCTTCCGTGATAACACATGAACTCGGGCTCAGAAATGCATATGCCTACGATATTCAGGCAGCATGCGCCGGATTCATTGTTACGATGCAAGCAGCCAGGGCATATATTGAATCCGGATTGTATAAGAAGGTAATCGTGGTTTGCGCCGAAAAGATGAGCAGCATGACCGACTATCAGGATCGTGCCACCTGCCCTCTGTTCGGAGACGCAGCTGCCGCCGTTCTTGTGGAACCGACAGACGAGCCGATAGGCGTGATTGACGGTGAGTTTCACATTGACGGCTCCGGACTCCACAACCTTCTGATGAAGGCGGGCGGCTCCGCCCTGCCAGCCTCTCACGAAACAGTAGATGCACGCGAGCACTACATATACCAGGAAGGACGCGTGGTATACAAGAACGCTGTGCGCGACATGCTGTCTTCATCGCTATCAGTGATGAAACGCAACAACCTTTCGGTTGAAGACGTTGACTGGTTCGTGCCACATCAGGCAAACCTGAGAATTATCGAAGCAGTGGGAGGACGCATCAAGATCCCGGAAGAAAGGATCCTTGTAAACATCCAGCATTACGGAAACACCTCTGCCGCCTCCATACCATTGTGTCTTGATGAATACAAAAACAAACTTCATAAAGGAGACCGCATCGTGATGACAGCTTTCGGAGCCGGATTCACATGGGGGGCGATGTATATCATCTGGGCTATCGATCCTAAATAAAACAATCTGAACAATGACCCGCTTACGAGGGTTTTAAATATAGCCATCCCGCTATGCGGGCTGGCTTATTGTTCAAATAGCGGTATCACATCGGCAACGCGCCGCGTGACTGCACAACACGATAGAAATTATGGAAAAAGATATGGAGAGGGAGCCTGTAGCCGAAGGACACCGCGCAGGGTTCGTGAACATCGTCGGAAACCCGAATGTAGGCAAATCCACGCTGATGAATGACCTCGTAGGGGAACGCTTGTCGATCATTACATCGAAAGCTCAGACCACGCGACATAGGATAATGGGAATAGTCAACACCCCTGAGTATCAGATCGTATATTCTGACACCCCCGGTGTATTGAAGCCTAAATATAAACTTCAGGAGTCGATGCTTGGATTCTCGGAAGGTGCACTTACAGATGCCGACATTCTTCTCTATGTCACCGATGTTGTGGAAGATCCGGAAAAGAATGCCGACTTCCTTAACCGCGTAGCAAAAGAAAAAATACCGGTATTACTGGTCATCAACAAGATAGACCTTGTGAAAGGCAATGACCAGCTGGAAGAAATCGTTGCAAACTGGAAAAAACGTTTGCCAAACGCAGAAATCTTCCCGACAAGCGCAACGGAGAATTTCAATGTAAGCAATCTGAAAGCGCGTATCATAGAGCTGCTTCCGCCATCTCCTCCGTTCTTTGGTAAAGACGCCCTTACCGACAAGCCGGCAAGATTTTTCGTCACTGAAATAATCCGCGAGAAACTGCTTCTCAATTACGACAAGGAGATTCCTTACAGCACGGAAGTGATCGTAGAGAAATTTGACGAAAAGGAGAATGCTATCCACATTATGGCAGTGATATATGTTGAGCGCGATTCCCAAAAGGGCATAATCATAGGCAAGGGTGGAGAAAAGATAAAGAAAATCGGAATTTCCGCACGCCACGACATCGAGAAATTCTTCGACAAGAGAGTATTCCTCGAACTCTTCGTAAAAGTGGAGAAAGACTGGCGCAACCGCGAAAACAAACTCCGCGCCTTCGGGTATATGGAATAATTATGTTATCAGTTTTCAGTTATCAGTTTTCAGACATTTGATTTAGGTATAAAATTATTATGGCTTCTGATTTTAAGAAATTATTAGTCTGGCAAAAATCAATGGACTTGACATGTGCCATATATGAAGCCGTAAAAAAGCTCCCGCCCGAAGAAAGATATTCACTGTCTGACCAAATGAGGAGGGCAGCAGTCTCAGTACCATCCAATATTGCTGAAGGTCAAGGGAGAGACACACCAAATGAGTTTTGTCGTTTACTTCAAATTTCACATGGATCTTTAAAAGAACTTGAAACTCAATTAATCATATGTAAAAGGTTAGGATACTTTGAACAACCTGATTTTGAATATTGTATAAACCTAATCAAGGAAACTGGCAAATTATTGGGTGGCTTGATTTCAAAAATCAAATCCAATTCTGAAAACTGAAAACCGAAAACCGAAAACTGAATAAAATGAGCAAACTAATAGCAATAGTAGGGCGGCCGAACGTGGGGAAATCCACGCTCTTCAACCGCTTGACGCAGACACGCCGCGCCATCGTTGATGACACGGCAGGCACCACTCGCGACCGCCAGTATGGCAAGGTGGACTGGTGCGG
>CAMYSW010000195.1:0-5234 GCA_947297425.1 uncultured Porphyromonadaceae bacterium | reverse complement strand
ATATGCGGTTTATGAGGTCTAACACAACCGCTCTTATCTTATCGTCAAAGTCAAAAATCAGACTTTCTATTATCACGTTCATTTCTTGTGGGGTTTTGTGACCTGCGCCATTACTGACGCAGGTCGGATTAAACATTTAGGCGGTCATTCTCTCACGGATTAACTTGGCGTTGCTGTTGACAAGGTTGATAATGCGGTCGTGGTATTCAGTGTCCTTGTTGTATTTGCCGTGGCACTGCACCACTTTGAGGGTACGCAAGTCAACCTCAACAGTTTCAACTATCTGTCCGTCAATTCTTGCTGAAAGTATTAGAGTGTTTTCCTTGCGGTAATATCCCGCTCCAAACACGCAGATGTCCTGCTGTTTCCCTTCTTCATAGTATTCTTCTATGCTTTCAAGCACCTTTATTGTCAACTCGTTGTCGGTTATTACTAATCCGAAGAACTTGGATTTTAAGGCAATGAACGTATCTTCATTTTCCTTTTCTTTGAGTAACCTCTGTTGCTCACGTTCACGCCTTTCTATTTCGTTTTGTCGCATTCTTTCTGCGACTTCCTTTGCTCGTTTGGCATTGATGCGTCGTGTTATCACATCGTGCGCGCCTTTGAGGTCTTGGGGACAGATGTTTTTGGGATTGCGAATATCCTCACCCAAATCGTTTAGCATACGGATATAGTCACACCACATTGAAATGTTGTTGAGAGTATATCCGTGACGCTTTGCAATTTTGTAGGAGTTCCAACAGATGTCGCAGGTGCGCGGATTGGTGAGAAAGTATTTCATTATATCAACATCTCCAGCCTTCATCATAGTTTCAGCCATTGGATTGGAGAGTAACACGGCAATAAGACGGATTGGGTTGATGTCATAAAACTTGCCATCAAAGCCGTTGCGGATTACTTGCGGTAGCACTTTGTAACGGGGATACATCAACGCTTGTGCGCTCACATAGTCGTATGTGTCGGAGTTTGAGCGTACCTCCAGAGAGCTATCCCATACCCAAAGGTCGTAATACATAAATCCCATACCCCTGCGGAGTGCCACGACTGTAGATGTTCCATTTGGTGCTATCCATTGCTGCATAACCTCCAAAAGATAGAAACGGCAGGGTTCTCCCTTACGGCTCTCAAACTTAGCCATAGCCACACGATATACTTGATAACCTCGGCATGTAGTAAGATAACCGATATATGAAATTCGCTTGTAGGTGCGCTTGCGTGTTTCCTCTACTTTGAGTTCCGCTCCGCAGTGCGGACAATGGCAACCGAAAAGTGTGTCGGAAATTGTGCTGTCATCGCTGTGCCATTCGTGACCGCAATCGGGGCAGGTAATATTACCTTTCTTGGTGCGATAGGCGATATGTTCCATACCATTCTTATATGCCCATTCTGTTTGAGCCGGAGTAAGTTTGGGCAGAGTTGCTGATAGTCTTGCAACCTCTTTCTGTATCTTGGTCTTGGGTTTCATAGCAGTGCGGTGTTAAAAGTCAAAAAGACTGGGTTGAACATCTTGGGGTTTCTTTTCGGTGGCTTTCTTGGGTTGGATAGGCTTGCGCAGTTTTGCCATTTCTTCCTGTCGCAGACGCTCTATTGCGTCCTGTCGTGCCTGTTCCTTTTCTTCCTCGGTCAACTCTACCGTATGGTTTACCACCATTTGGCAGTTGATAGGTTTGCCCACCTCTATTTCATTTTCCTCGTAGTAGTGGATAGCCATTCCGAATATTTCATCATCGGCAAAGCCGTTGCAACCGCTTTTCTGCACCTCGTTGATTATGTAGGTCACGCAGTCTTCCACCGATTTTGAGGGATTGGAGAATTTGACAGCGAAAAGTGCGTCATTCTCTGCACGTTTTTCAAGATACTCGCGGATAGTGTCCTCAAATGCCACTGACCCTTTGTTTTGTCTGTTGCTTGCCATAGTCGTAATATTTTAGATGTGTATCAGAATGTTGCCAATATGATTTCCTCTCGGTAGGCGTTATGTTCCTCTGCGAACAGCCAACTTATGAACAGCTTGCGCCCTGCGGGTTTCAGCTCTCGGTATAGCTGACGGAAAAAAGAGATGTTGCCGTTGAGATAGGTTTCCACCATATACTCAAATATGTTGTCAACTCCGTAATACTTGGATTGCTGAACGAATGTCTTGCCGTGTCTTTTAGTTGTTGCCATAATCGTATGTTTTAGAGAGTTAGTAACCAATAGAGTGCTGCAAAGAGAGTGAGGATAGCAATGAGCCAGCCTACACCTCGGTATATGGGTTTGAACACCGCCCACATCAGCAGACCTATTATTGCCCCGATGATGATTGCAACCACTTTCGCCACCTTTGCAACGCCCTTGATTATGCGGTATTGATAGGAGGATTGGTGAGCTTTGCCTCGACTAAAAATATTTTTATGTTGTCTTTTGGCTTTCATATCGGTGGGTGCTTTTTTTTAACTATGATGCGTCTAATGACAGTGTGGTAGTTTGAGTTGCTCGACGCTAAAAAGGCGTGTGTCGGCACAGGGAGCTGTTCGGGGCAGGACGGAACAAATACTACATCGCAGATGTGGAGATTTTTCCGGCATGGCACGAATGGCACCCAGACACACGTTAACACTGGCGAGCAACTCCAACTTTACCCACTGCCCAAAGGCGTATGAATAAAAAATGGCACCCCCGATATATCAGGAAAGCCAAACGACAACATCTAAATCCCCCTTGCCATTCCGTTGTGAATGGCAACAGTATTAGAAAAGAAAATGATGTGCAACCACAAGAAGAATGGTGCGGCACTTGCTGACGCACGTTTCTTCCAACTGTTGCACCTGCAATCGGAAAGTGTTACGGCGGTGAAAGTCAATACAGGCAAAGGCGTTGAGAAATCGGGTGAAAGCAGGTCAGTCGGGAGGAACTAACGGCCGTCACCGGGCGAAGATCCTCACGGCGCCGCAGAGAACCGAATTTCAGCCTTTGCCCATAGCCGTACAGCGGTCAATGGACATCAGGCGCAGCCCGTTGTCTTTTGACGGCTATACGGCGACAACTCCCGCCGCCGTAACTCTTTCCGATACCCCATAAATAGCCGGCAGAATTAAATATTTGAGAATTTTTCTCACATAACAAACTCTGGATGAAATTTTATTGTTATCTTTGCAGAAAATCACGATAGAGTATGTTAGTCAACTTTACATTCAAAAATTTCAGATCATTCAGAGATGAAATGACTTTAAGCATGGAGGCTGCTTCAATTCAGGAGCTGTCCGAAGCCGTAGTAAAGTCTTGTGATGAGGAATTGCTCCCTGTCGCCGTGATGTACGGGGCAAACTCAAGCGGTAAAAGCAATGTGTTGAAAGCATTGAAAGCTATGCGTGATGTGCTTCTCAACTCGGTCAAACTCAATCCTAAGGATAAACTTGATGCAGAACCATTCTGCCTTGACCTCACATCGGCGGAACAACCCACATCCTTTGAAATTCAGTTCACTCTGAACGGCTCCAAATTCAGATATGGCTTTGATTATACCGCCAATGAAATCCTTGCCGAATGGCTTTATGAAAAGCGTGTGGGCGAAAGAGAATTTGAACTGTTTTTGAGAAGCGGAAATGAGTTCAAAATCTCCAAGACACGTTTTGCAGAAGGTAACGGCAAACAAGATGCTACGCCTTCAAACCGTTTGTTCGTGTCGCTCGTGGCACAACTTAACGGAAAACTGTCGCAATCAATTCTTGATTGGTTTTCGAGCATCGAGTATATTTCCGGAATGGACGGAAAAGAATATGCCGGCAAAACATTGGAAATGTTGTTCCTGAACCAGCAAGGAGCAACCGAGATCAAACAACTTTTCACTGAAACAAACTTAGGATTCAATGAACTGGATATAGAGTTGGATGATTCAGTTGCTATGAAGATGAAGGCAGAAAGTGTCCATAATCTTTATGATGCAGACGGGACAATGGTAGGTGTCCGGACTTTCTCCACCGACAAGATGGAATCAGAAGGCACAAAGAAGATGATTGAAATTGCAGGACCACTTGTCGATGCAATTCTTTCAGGTAAAATCCTTGTGGTTGACGAGCTTGATGCAAAACTCCACCCGTTCCTTACACGCAAAATCATCGGGCTGTTCATGGACAGGGAGATTAACCGCAACGGAGCGCAACTTATCTTTGCGACACACGACACAAATCTGCTCAATCTCCAATATCTGCGCCGCGATCAGATCTGGTTTACCGAAAAGGATAAAACCGATTCAACTGAATTGTATTCACTGGTTGAATTCCGTGATGATGCCGGAAACAAGGTGCGCAATGACCGCAATATTGAAAAGGATTATATCAATGGACGATACGGTGCAATACCTTTTATGAGTTGAGAATATGGGACAGCCGCCAAAATCAAAAATCGAGCAACTCAAAAGGGAGAAGCGCGAGGCAAAGGCCGCCAAAAAGCGTAAAATTGCCACGAGAGATAAGATTGTGCGTTTCCTTGTAGTCTGCGAGGGAGAACGCACCGAACCTAATTATTTCAAGGAGCTTGTTAAAGACCGCTATTCAGAGGTACGTTCCGAAGAAATTGTAGGCGAAGGTCGTTCAACCTGCGCACTGGTAAAACGTGCTGCCGACATCAAGACACAGCTTGAACGCCAAAGGCAACTACCTTTCGACCGCGTTTGGGTAGTGTTTGACAAAGACGACTTTAATGATTTCAATGAAGCCATTCAGCTTGCATCAAGAAAAGGGATTTATCCGGCGTGGACTAACGAGGCGTTTGAGCTGTGGTATCTGTTGCATTTTGTCTATCTTGATGCCGCAATCTCCCGTGCAGACTACATAACCAAACTCGAAAACGAGATCCGTAAACATGACGGATATGCGAATTTCAAATACACGAAGAATGACCCTGGAATATATGCTTTGCTCCAAGCAATCGGCAATGAGAATCAGGCAAAGATAAACGCACAGAAATTGCGTAAATTCTTTGAACACTCTTTTGATTACAAAAGTCACAAGCCATGCACTACTGTTGATGTATTGGTTGATGAGCTTGAACACCCCGAAAGCATATTGCCCACGTTAGAATAGTCGGCTTAACGTAGATTTAACTATTGTGGTTAAATTTCTTAAAATGAACCTTTGAGGTTGGAATAGTGCCAAATATACATTATTTTGGTATTAGGTTTTGAATGGTACAAACGTTTATATTATAACATGTTCCCCGTCCCCCCGAAGCATTAGTAGAACAAAACGAGG
>CAMYSW010000194.1:0-5241 GCA_947297425.1 uncultured Porphyromonadaceae bacterium | reverse complement strand
GGAAATACCTGTCTTTAGAACCGGCTTCCATAGCTTCTACTGAACCCATGCCGCGATATGATTTGAACTTACGTCCGTTGTAGATAATAGTTTCTCCGGGAGACTCTTCTACACCGGCAAACATTGAACCGCACATAACGCAGTTTCCACCGGCGGCGAGTGCTTTGACAATATCACCGGAATATCTCAGACCGCCATCGGCTATTACGGGAACGCCATATTCTTTTGCAACCTTTGCCGCATCGAAAATTGCGGAAAGCTGCGGCATGCCGACACCTGCAACAATGCGGGTTGTGCAGATGGAGCCGGGACCGATACCTACCTTGATTCCATCAGCACCGGCTTCAATAAGGAAGCGAGCCGCTTCGCCGGTAGCTATGTTTCCGACCACGACATCAAGATTCGGATATGCCGCCTTGACAGCTTTGAGAGTCTTGGTTACGTTTGCGGAGTGTCCGTGAGCAGTGTCTATAACCACTGCGTCTACACCTGCCTCAACGAGTGCCTTGACACGTTCCAGCGTGTCGGCAGTCACGCCGACACCGGCTGCAACGCGTAAACGTCCCTTATTGTCTTTACATGCGGAAGGATAATCTTGTATCTTCGTTATGTCGCGATAAGTTATAAGACCCATCAGCTTGCCGTCTTTATCTACTACGGGGAGCTTTTCGATCTTGTTCTTGAGGAGTATCTGGGAAGCTTCCGCGAGGTCCGGATTGTCTGTAGTGACAAGATTCTTGCTGGTCATCACTTCCGCGATAGGAAGTTCCATATTCTGTTGGAAACGAAGGTCGCGGTTGGTTACGATTCCTATCAGCTTGTTGTCTGTATCCACTACCGGGATTCCGCCGATGCGGTTGTCGTGCATAAGCTGGAGCGCCTCCCCTACTGTCTGTTCCTTGAAGATGGTGACAGGATCATAGATCATGCCGCTTTCGGCACGTTTCACTTTACGCACCTGAGCTGCCTGAGCTTCGATCGACATATTTTTGTGTATTACGCCGATACCGCCTTCGCGGGCTATGGCTATTGCCATTTCAGCTTCGGTAACGGTATCCATTGCCGCTGATACAAATGGGATGTTAAGCGGTATATTGCGTGAGAAACGTCCGGCAAGATTCACCATGTTAGGTGTCACTTCGGAATATGCAGGAATCAGGAGAACGTCATCAAAAGTCATTCCTTCCTGAACAATTTTTTCATCTATGAAGCTCATGACATCAGAAATTTTTGAGTTCTTTAGAAATTGTGATTGTCTGTGTGCGGTCCGGACCTACTGAAATCATACCCACCGGAACACCTGTTACCTCTTCGATCTTGCGAACGTAGGCTTTGGCTGCTTCGGGAAGTTCATCAAAAGATTTAATTCCGGTTATATCTTCCTTCCATCCTTCAAGTTCGATAAGCACGGGCTTGCACTTGGCGAGTTTTGATATAGTAGAAGGGGGAGCGTCAAGAATCTCGCCGTCACATTCATATCCTGTGCAGATGGAAACCTTGTCGAGTCCGGAAAGGACATCGAAGAGCATCAATGCCCAATTGTCGATGCCTGAAAGGCGGGCTACATAGCGGGCAACGACAGCATCGAACCATCCTATGCGGCGTGGACGCCCTGTCACGGTGCCATATTCGTGTCCGCGTTCGCGGATTTCGTGGGCTATATCTCCGAATAGCTCAGTGGGGAAGGGACCTTCGCCCACCCTTGTGCAATAAGCTTTAGCCACTCCGAGCACATTATCGATCCATTTGGGAGATATACCGGCGCCTACAGGCACACTGGCGGCGGATGGAGTGGAGGAGGTGACGACAGGATATGTGCCGTGATCTATACAGAGCATCATGCCTTGAGCACCTTCGAAAAGCACTTTTGCATCAGTGAGGAGCGTATCGTTGATAAGCTTGGAAGTGTCAGTGATCATATGACCGATCTTTCCTGCAATCTCCATATATTGATCGTAAACTTCCTTGAAATCATATTCGGGAAGACCAAGCATCTTAAGTTCGCGGTTCTTGACATCAAGGGCTGCTTTCAGGCGCTCCGCGAAATATTCGGGTTCGAGCAAGTCGCCCATGCGGAGACCAATACGGCTGTATTTGTCGGAATATGCGGGACCGATACCTTTCTTGGTGGTGCCGATGAGAGATTTCCCTTTCATATTCTCGTATGCACCGTCAAGGGCTGAATGCCAGGGCATCACCATTGCCGCGCGGGTGGATATGAAGAGTTGATACTCCGTGATCCCTTGCTGGTGAAGACGGTCAAGTTCGGCAATGACAGAAACGGGGTTCACAACCATGCCGTTTGCCATCACGTTGATGGTCTTGGGGTTGAAGATACCTGAAGGTATGCTTTGTAAAGAATATTTTTTTCCGTCGAACACTACGGAATGACCGGCATTGTTGCCGCCTTGATAACGGACCACCATGTCGGCGCGACAAGCGAAGTAGTCGGTCATTTTACCCTTTCCTTCGTCGCCCCACTGCGATCCGATGACAACTAATCTTTGAGACATATTTTTAGGCTTTAGGCTTTAGGCATTAGGCTTTAGACCTTTTACCGAAGCGGATTGTATATTTTAGGCTTTAGGCTTTAGACCTTTTACCGAAGTGGATTGTATATTTAGGTGTTAGGCGTTGGGTTTTGGGTTGGCAAATTTCTAAAACCTAACGCCTAACGCCTAAAATCATTTTATCCCGTTGCGTTGATAGATGTAGTCAACGTTCTTCATGTAGTAGTCGAGGGTGAAGCATGAATCCAGCTCCTCTTCTGTCAATGCACCCATCACAACCGGATTCTGCTTCAAGAGTTCCTGATAGTTTGCTCCGGCTGCCATTGCCTGCATCGCCACGGGTTGAACGGTGTCGTATGCCTGCTCGCGCACGAATCCTTTTTCAATAAGGGCATTCATGACGCGCTGCGCAAAGATCACTCCGTTTGTGAGATAGATATTGGATTTCATTTTCTCGTCGAATACCACGAGATTTTCAAGGATGCCCATCATGCGGTTGAGCATATAGTCAAGAAGGATGGTGGCATCGGGCATAAGGATGCGTTCTGTTGCAGAGTGTGAAATGTCACGTTCATGCCAGAGGGCAACATTGTCGTATGCAGTCACCATATATCCGCGGAGCACACGTGCGCAGCCACAGATGTTTTCGCTTGATATAGGATTGCGTTTGTGTGGCATCGCGCTTGAACCTTTCTGTCCTTTGCCAAAAGATTCTTCTACTTCGTGCACTTCGGTGCGCTGCAGGTTGCGGATTTCGAGAGCCATCTGTTCGAGGCTTGCACCTATAAGGGCGAGGGTGCCCATATAGCATGCATGGCGGTCGCGCTGGATCACCTGGGTAGATATGTCGGAAGAATCTATTCCGAGTTTTTCACATACATAATCCTGAACGAATGGCGGTATGTTGGCGAAGTTACCTACTGCACCGCTGATCTTACCGACTTCTACACCTCTTGCAGCTGCACGGAAACGCTCAAGATTGCGAATCATTTCGGCGCGCCAGAGCACCCATTTCAAGCCGAAAGATGTTATGTCGGCGTGAATACCGTGGGTACGCCCTATGCAAGGAGTGTATTTATATTTCTCAGCCTGACGTCCGAGCATCTCGATATATTTCTCGATATCTTCCAGAAGGATCGCGTTAGCCTGCTTGAAAAGGTAACCGTTTGCCGTGTCTACGACATCGGTTGAAGTAAGTCCATAGTGAACCCACTTGCGCTCTTCACCGAGAGATTCGGAAACCGTGCGTGTAAATGCCACTATATCATGACGCGTTTGCAATTCGATTTCTTTGATGCGGTCAATATTGAAAGTGGCTTTCTCATTCAATTTGACAACATCTTCCTCCGGAACTACGCCAAGTTTGCTCCAAGCCTCTGCGGCAAGAAGCTCGACCTTTAGGTAGGCGTTGAATTTATTTTCTTCTGTCCAAACCTGACGCATTATATCGCGCCCATATCTTTCTATCATATATTTTAGGTTTTAGGCCTTAGGTTTTAGGCTTTAGATTATTGATTCTTAATTTAAGTAAGTGATCACATTAAACACATATTATCGGTTTAATGAGAGAACTTACTTAGGTCTTAAGCGATAGGCTTTAGGCTATTGGTTTTAAATTTTATCATTAGGTGAAGCTTTCTAAAGCCTAACGCCTAACGCCTAACGCCTACATCTCAGATTGCCTGATATCCAATGTCGCTACGATGGAACAATGTCGGGCAATCTATTTTGGCAATGTCGGCGAGTGCGTTTTCACGAGCTTCCGCTAAAGATGCGCCCTTACCTACTACCATCATCACACGACCGCCGGAAGTGAGTACCTTGCCGTCTTTCTCGGTTGTGCCCATATGATAGACAGCAGAGCCAACATTCTCTATCCCTTTTATTTCCGTTCCTTTTTCATAGCTTCCGGGATAACCTTCGGATGCGAGCACTATCCCGAGCATGGCTTCCGGATACCATTCAATATCAAAGTCTTCTTTATCTATGGCAGCGTTGAACAAGGCGTAGATATCGCTTTTCATGCGTGGTAGCACAACTTCAGTCTCCGGATCTCCGAAGCGGGCATTAAACTCAATAACCTTAGGTCCGTCCTTGGTAAGGATGAGACCGCCATATAATATGCCTGTAAAGGGAACTCCCTCTTTGACCAAACCGGTGGCAACCGGTTTGATGATACGTTCAAGGGCTTCTTCCCGCACTTCATCGGAGATGAATGGCACTGGGGAATATGCGCCCATACCGCCCGTGTTGGGTCCCTTGTCGCCATCAAAAGCGCGTTTGTGATCCTGCGCTATGGCAAGGGGATATACTTTTTCTCCAGCAACGACACACATGAAGGAAAATTCCGGTCCGTCAAGGAAATCCTCAACCACTACCCTCCCTTTGCCGAAGCTTTCATCAAGAAGCATATCACGCAAGGCAGCTTCAGCCTCATCGTAGCTCATGGCAACGACCACGCCTTTTCCGGCTGCAAGTCCATCATATTTGATAACGGCAGGAAGAGGGCGTTTGCTAACATATTCCCAGGCGGCATCAAATTCGTCGAAGACCTTATATGCAGCTGTCGGGACATTATATTTGTCCATCATCTCCTTGGCAAATTCCTTGGAGCTTTCGATGCGTGCGGCTTCCTTAGTGGGACCGAATATCCGGAGTCCATCCTCCATGAAGCGGTTCACGACTCCTGCCGCAAGGGAAGCCTCCGGACCTACAACGATGAGGTCAAGGC
>CAMYSW010000193.1:0-5248 GCA_947297425.1 uncultured Porphyromonadaceae bacterium | reverse complement strand
CTTTTGTCCATCCTTCTTTGTCTGTCGGCGGGACTCCTGTGAGTGGGAATACGCAGCAGTCAAGTGTGCCGCGTAGAAAGGTTTTGTGTCTGTTGATCAAGAGACTTTTTCCATCTGTTGCAACTTCTCTCATTCCAAAGGTTGTTTCGGCAAATGAATCTCCTGCCGTGGCAGCAAGCCGGTAAAGAGGCTGTGAAAACTCGTTCCATAGTTCGGGGTTATCAAGCTTTATAATTGTCTTTAAGTTTGATATACCAGGACTTGCCGTATATTTTAAAGAGGCGTTGCCGACTACATGCCCATTACCTTTATCCTTAATTGTCAACTTTATATTCCTATTTTCCTTTCTGTTTGATACGTTATTGACTGTCATATCAACTTCTATAGATTCTTTTCTTATGTCGGGATAGACATTTATCCTTGCAATCTCTACTGTAGGGACAACACTTAGTGTAAAATCTCCGAGAACACCATTCCATATGGTGTGGGTGTCATTGGTATATGAATGACACAGATTACTGAATGAGATGTCTCGTTGGCAACGGTTGTCTATTGTGATTTCGAATATATGTTTTCCTTGGTTTAATGGTGGAATCTCGAAAAAATGAGGAGAGTTAAGGCTAATGTTTTCTTGGTTTATAGGCTTATCGTCAATAACGAGTGTGCTTTTCCAAAGCACTCGTTCCATCTTGAGTCTAAGTGGTTTTCCTGCCATATCCTTGGGAATTTCAATTGTTCGGATATATTTGCAAGGACCAATATAACTGACTTTTCGCGTGAGCCTCAATAATTGAGGCTTTGCCATTTCAATTTTTAAAGAATCGGGGATTCCTATTCCAGCCATATCCAAAGTTCCAGGTAATTCAATCTCGGCAACCTGTCCTGATGATAATTCTGCGAGCCATTTACCCGCCACGCTCATGGTCTGAGAAAACGAAGTGAAACAGATTCCTGCTACGAATCCTGTGAATAATGATATTTTACTAAACATATTCTGAGTCATGGTTAAAATCAAGGTTTAAGAAGTTGTTTAAACAACTTCTCTAAGTCAGATGCAAAATTAGTGCCTATTTATTCTCAAAAAAATGTATGATCCAACAATTTTCATGGACAATACGATTGGGTTAATCATATTGTCCATGAGTATTAAGGATATGTGGTATTTTTCACAATAGATGATAGAATTGCTTGATTCTTTTTGGCAGATTCTCTTTATATGAATCGTTATTAAAAAGTAAATTCTGATATGTGATCGGGCTATTTAGAACTTCTATTACAGTTTTAGATTCTGGACTACACCATCTTTTGATCTCAGTTACAATTTTATCGCCATTTGCCCCTATTGTCTTTTTATACAAATCCACATACTCGTCGAACGATGCTTTTGCGTCCTTCAGAACATGACTGGGATCAAATAGGATCGTGCCGTATATTAGTCTTGGTGCATTCTTAAAAAGTGACTTATATTCCTTCAAATAGGCTTCATCATATGGACCATCAATTACTTCTTGTGGACCTTTAACAAGACCGATCAGATGGCTGATGGATTGCTTTATTCCTTCAATATATTTTTCTCCATCATCGGAACGAAGTTGCAAAGAATGATCACTTGTTTCCACCGACAATCCTGCGTTTCCCATGAAATCTTTAAAATGTTTGTATAAAGCACAATAGCTTGAACCATAAGTCTCGGAGCGATTCAGACCATCAATATATTCCGTGAATTTTGATTCTAAGAACAACAGAGTTCCGTCTTCTTTTGCTTTTAGAACCACATCCACGCAAGAAGGATATCCAATGACCTTGTTACGAACCTCAAATAAAGCTTGCGTGAAAGTATAATCCTTTTCATTCAAATTTAGATTTAGCTTTATTTCATCTGATTTATTCTCAAAAAGTCTATGAAATATCAATAGAGATAGCAAGGATGATGAAATAACAGAATTAATCTTAGAAGCTTCATTTCCTACACTATTGGTCACAATTTGAAACGCTCTCTCAAATTTTTCAAGGTTATCAGTAATATTAAATCGTTCTGAGTAGAGCGAGGAAATATAATTCTCGTTGAATAGCAATATAGCACCGTTCCTGGATTTACAAGTATTAAAAATTGACGTAGAGGATAGGGCTTCGGCTAATTTTTTTGTTGTTTTAGATTCCTTCATATATAAAATTGTTTTTATGGGAATAAATACGCTCGGTTAACAATGATGTTATCATCCATATATTCTTAGGTGTTTTTATTTGTGCAATATAAGTTACCTGTTGAATTTGATATTGATAATTGAGAATCAAATGTTAATGACATTGCAAGTTGAGATACTGGAATAATCGGAATTTATGACTGCACCATTTGAGAATATTACACCATTTTGTTCTACAATTCCGTGTTGGGCATGGATATGTCCGAAAAGATGCGCTTTGATATGGAGATTGGAGAGCCTTTCGAGGATTTCCACAGAGCCGTAATTGATGTTATCATCAAAGTCAAGGATCCCGCATGCCGGAGAATGGGTTATCAGTATATCGGTGTCAGCAGGTATACGGGCATAATTGCGGCTTTGGCGGTCGGTTACACAATCACCCATGAACATCGGGACACCATAGAATTTCAATCCGTCAATCTCAATTCCGGAGTTGCACAGGTAATGCACATTGTTGTCAAGCCCGTCAATGTTTGCCCCATAGAGGCAATCGTCGTGATTGCCACAAATGAAAATCTTGTGTCGGTAAGGCAAATCGCAAAACCAGTTGATAAAATCAATAGCTTCCGGTTCGCTCCCTACCATACAAAAGTCACCGGAATGTATCACCACATCAGCCTCGGGCAAGTCTCTCAGCCGATGGTGGCAGCCATGAGTATCAGAGAGATGCAGTATTTTCATTTGACACCAGCAACTTCATCAAGTTTTTTAAGCCACTTATCAATGTCCGATTCCAACTCGTTAAAATCAGGTTTGCCTGCAAATGATTTCTTGAAAAGATTCTCATTATTAGGCTTGTGCCAAAATCCTTCTGCGTCTTCGCTGGATTTGGTTATATTTAGCGTTTTTAGATATTCCGAATAATTCGGATTCTCCTGATTATTCGAGACAATATAAAAAAAATACCCGTCGTAATCAAACCCCACTGCTAGCCATAGGCTTGTCTTACCATAAGCTTCCGGATTCCATATATAACAATACGATGAATATTTGGATGAGATTGAAGCCTTACGACTTTTGAACTTATTGTAATTGTTTTTCACGCACTCGGCGAAAGCCTCACAGAGTCTACCATATGCGTCTTTTATGGTTTTCGCTTTCAATATGTCGTCGACAGACATCCTTGAAAGTATCATTGCATTGTCCATGTTAATATTATTTTTACTTATGTTTTTCAAATAGTGGGCGTATGCTTGAATAGCAGCCTTATTGAGAGAGTTGCTGTTGCTAATTGAGTTCTCAATTAAGTCGGCTAATTCTGTAGCATCAATTATTTTTGCCCCCATATAATCACAATTAGTTTTTATTCGCGGCATATAGACGGTGCGAATCTCATAGTCTTTGTACTGCGAATGAATATAAGCATTATATCGTTCAAGTTGCCGAGGTTGGTCGGGGGCATCATTGAGTTTGTTCTCAATGATAACTGCATACTTTCTATTGTTGGCTAACTCTACAAGTAGAAAAATATCAATTCGACCGTTAGTTTCTACACCGTCCAATATTGTAGGAGCATACTTCTCAGTCTCAATCGATACTGGTAGTTTTATGGGATTATGTGCATCAGGAAAGGGCAAGGATGGCACATCAACTCCGATTGACTTGAGTAACTTGACGAGAAAACGATTACCAAACTGATGCTCTCCATTGGGGTTAAGTAAATCTGCAATAATCTTGCTATGGACGATTTCCTTTGTTGAAACGTAATTGGCAAATCGCTCCATAGGATTATATGCCAAACTTGCCGCCGAACAATCCAGTTTGGATGCAATCTTTAAAATATAAGTATTTAATTCAGTATCCATAACACAAATTTAATTATTATCTATCAATCAGCCAAATGCATTTCAATCACACCAGTCGGTTATGTATTGGTCAAGGACTTTGAAGAGGAGATGCAGCATTCGTCGGCGATGTTCATCTGGATAGATGCAGGCAGTTGCACCATCAATCAGAATGCAACAGAGTTGCATTCTGTCAGCATCCCGCTCGCGACTGGCATGATCGGCAAAGCCACGCATAAAGCCCATGTCATATTGGAGTTTTCGTTTCAATATGTGGAGCGTATAGCGCCAATCGCCTGTATAGAGACATGAGAACGTGTCTTCCCAAAAAAGCTTTTCTTTACGCTCCCGACTTTCTTCTATTTCGGCACGATATGGCTGAGGCTTCATTGATTCCATCATATAATCGCATAATGCCTTACCATCCTGAGAATCTATAATTTCAAGATACCTGAATAGGTCAGCGTCATGCTCTTTCGAGGTATAAAATGTATGGAGCGATGCCCAGTAAAGTAAGATTGCTGCGACCTTAGAACTCTCTATTTCTGAAGTTTTAACTGTCTTGTCTATCAGCCAGTCAACAGCACCGTTCATACCTTCTGGGTATTCTGTTGGTTCTCCTGACAGCTCAATGTCTCCTCTCACTGATTTATGGGGAAGCACTTTCAGCTTCTCATAATATTCGGCATACACCGGCTTTATTCCTTCGGTCTCTGAGAAATTTTCTACTATTGAGCCCCATATATCTTCGAACCGACATTCATTTAGATACTCACGAAAAGTTTTCATTTCTATTTTTTGTTTTCAATCGTTTGTACTCATTAATAAGCACGATTATACATTTTCTATAAATATGTATTGAAAAGAGCAGACCGGTTAAAAGTCCAATTAGCCATGGCAAATTTATGCCGTGGCGATACGCAATCGTCGCGCCTATAGCGTAGCCAATTCCCATCAGTATATGGGCTTTGAAAAAGATATAGCTTAATTCTGTCAGTGTCATAAAGTGCTGTATAGAAATTTACACCGACAAAATTATGACTGTGTTGTCCCATTTTGTAAGACAGCAAACGGGAAATTAAAAAATTTTCATCCTGCATCGCAAAATGAGACATGGCAAACATAGTTTTGTAGAGCAAAAATATCAATAGGCGCCGATATAATGTTGACTGAGTAAGCACGGGGCAATCAAATTAAGTAGAGTATTCAGTTTCATGTCCCATTTTCAAACCGGCATTTCTCAACAATCGAAATGCTCCT
>CAMYSW010000192.1:0-5258 GCA_947297425.1 uncultured Porphyromonadaceae bacterium | reverse complement strand
TCTTTGGGGGTAATACTACAAATGAAACATCGTCCCAAGGCAGAAGTTGAAGCGTTCTTACAAAAACTTGAGAACATATTTTCACGCCACGACTTCAATAAAGCCGAGATAGTTGCATGTCTCAAGGAATTTCTACCCAATTTTGAGCACGAGGAAAAGGGACGAAATCTTGACCAAAAAATGTAATGTTATGTATAAGGATATAGTTGACTTCATTAGGACTCTTTATCAAACAAAAGAGGGAGAGGTAGTTGCTCTTCATACCCCGACATTTGCCGGAAATGAAAAGAAATATCTCAATGAATGCATCGATTCCACTTTTGTTTCAAGTGTAGGAAAGTTTGTTGATCGTTTTGAGCATGACATGGAGGTATTTACAGGAGCGGCTAAAGCCGTTGTGTGTGTCAGTGGCACTAATGCACTCCATATGGCAATGATGCTTGTAGGGGTTGAACAAGATGATGAGGTATTGACTCAGGCTCTTACATTTGTTGCAACATGCAATGCAATAAGTTATATTGGTGCCCATCCGGTATTCATAGATGTTGATCTTAGCACAATGGGACTGTCTCCTGAAGCATTAGCAACATGGCTAAATGGTAATGCTGAAATAAGAAAAGGATCATGTTTCAATAAAGTGACAAAACGAAGAATAAAAGCATGTGTCCCCATGCATACCTTCGGACATCCTGTAAGAATTGATGAAATATCTGACATTTGTCAAGAATGGAATATTGAACTTATTGAAGATGCAGCAGAGAGCATAGGTTCAACTTATAAGGGACAACATACCGGAACATTCGGACGAATTGGAGCTATCAGTTTCAATGGGAACAAGACAATAACGACAGGAGGAGGAGGTATGCTCCTATTTCAAGACGAGGAATTGGGAAAATTTGCAAAACATATAACCACACAAGCAAAAGTTTCTCATAGATGGGAGTTCATTCACGACCATATAGGTTACAACTATAGGATGCCGAATATCAATGCAGCACTCGGTTGCGCCCAACTTGAATGTCTCCATAAATTCATAGGCAGCAAACGTAGAACCGCAGAAGCATATATAAATTTTTTCAAAGACGCACCCCATGGCATTAAGTTTATAAATGAGCCGACTAACTCAAGATCAAATTATTGGCTTAATGCAATTATGTTACCTGACAAAGATACCCAACAAAATTTTCTGGAATATACAAATGACAATGGTGTCATGACACGTCCTATCTGGGAATTAATGAACCGACTTCCAATGTTTAAGGACGCACAAAAAGACACACTTAAAAATACTACATATCTTGCGGATCGGATTGTCAATATCCCTTCAAGTGTAAGATTATGATTAACACTTTCTAAATGGTAAAACCACTTATACTTATTGGCGGTGGCGGACATTGCAAATCTGTCATAAATGCAGCTGAAAGTTCCGGTCTTAAAATTAAAGGAGTTATTGATTTACCGGATTTTTTAGGCTCGGAGTGTCTTGGGCATAAAGTGATCGGAAATGACCTGGACATCATCAAATATGCAAAAGATTGTGATTTTGTTGTTACCCTTGGATTCATTAAGAATCCCATCCTCCGGATAAGGTTACATGAAATCGTTGAGCAATGTGGAGGCAGATTCGCAACAGTGGTAGCATCAACAGCAAATGTCTCCAGACATGCAATAGTGAAAGAAGGTAGCGTTATTCTACATCATGCCAACATAAATGCCGGTGCATGTATAGGAAAAGGATGCATTGTTAACACTTGTGCCAATATTGAACATGATGCTATAATCGGAAACTATTGCCATATATCAACAGGGGCAATGATAAATGGTGATTGCAAAGTATCTGAAAGAACATTTATTGGGAGCGGTGCTATTCTTGCGAATGGCGTAAACATTACCGCAGACTGCAGAATAGGAGCTGGCAGCGTGGTAATGAATGACATAACATTGCCCGGAACTTACATCGGCATCCCCGCTAACATTATAAAAACTTAAAAACATGAAATCCTTAGTTATAATTCCCGCCCGAGGAGGGAGCAAGGGCATTCCGCACAAGAATATTAAACAGCTTGGAGGAAAACCTCTGATATATCATTCAATAGACGTTGCAAGAGCCATAGTGCCAGATGAGGATATATGTGTCACAACAGATGATGAGGAGATAATAAAAGTTGTAATGGATTATGGTTTATCCATTACATTCAAACGTCCTGACTATCTTGCCACAGACACAATGGGTACATATGAGGTTCTGTTGCACGCTCTCGGACATTATGAGTCACAAGGAAAAATATATGATAATATAATACTATTACAATGCACCTCTCCATTCAGACGAGTTCAAGATGTAAAAGAGGCATTATCCCTATATTCTTCCAAAATTGATATGGTCGTATCAGTAAAAGAAACCACATCAAATCCGTACTACAATTGTTTTGAAGAAAATTCAGAGGGGTATCTTAAGCTATCAAAAGGAAACGGCAATTTTACTCGCAGGCAGGATGCGCCTAAAGCATGGGAATATAATGGGGCTATATATATAATAAATACTGTATCACTGAAAATGCATCCTCTTTCCAAATTTGAACGTGTCATAAAATATGAAATGGATGAACTTCATTCAGTTGATCTTGACACGATGCTTGACTGGAAGTTGGCAGAAACAATAATAAATGAAAAAATGATATAAGATGAATCCATTATTACTAATAAAAGAAACGGCCTCATTAAATACAGCATTGGTTCAACTTGACAAAGCACATTCTAAGTCAATGACATTATTTGTGGTGAATCATTCAGATCAAATGGTAGGAACGCTAACCGATGGTGACATCAGACGTGCCTTAATAGAAGGTGTAAGTTTATCTGAACCCGTTTCCTCTGCAATGTATCCCGATTTTTCTTTTTTGCCTGATAAAAATGACATTGCTTCACTTCGGGCATTCCGAAACAAGGGAATAGAGCTGATTCCATTATTAGATAAAGACCGAAAAATAATTGAAATAATCGATCTTTCATATTATAAATCATCATTGCCAATTGATGCCGTGCTAATGGCAGGTGGAAAGGGAGAACGATTACGCCCTTATACACAAGATACACCAAAACCACTTTTAAAAATCGGTGATAAAGCAATAATAGACCGGAATATAGACAGGCTGATTGAATACGGTATAAAACATATCTCGGTGACTGTTAATTATCTGAAAGAACAGCTGATTGATTACTATACCGAGCCTAAACCTTCAGGAGTCAAAGTGCAATGCGTGTCTGAAAAAGAGTTTTTCGGCACAATCGGAGCATTGACACTTATAGAAGAGTTTTACAACGATACCATCCTTGTAATGAATTCGGATTTATTAACCGATATTGACTATGAAGATTTCTTTATGCATTTTCAGGAACATAACACAATGATGTCTGTAGCAGCAATTCCATATACAATATCCGTGCCATATGGTATCCTAAATCTTGAAGGAAGAAACATTAAAGGCGTATATGAAAAACCTATATACAATCATTATGCCAATGCGGGTATATACCTAATCAAAAAAGAAGCACTGCAAAACATTCCAGAAAACAAGATATTTAATGCAACAGATTTAATTGAAACACTTATTACAAAGAATCAAAAGGTTATACGCTATCCTCTTACAAAACTTTGGATTGATATTGGCACACCCGAAGAGTATCACCGTGCCCAAGAACTCATAAAACATATTAATCAGTAGTCTATGACATTAGGGGTATTCTTAAATATTCTTAACTCATGGTTGTAGCTTATATTTGTGTTATGAGTGACAATAATCTATGCTGCTATCTCATTTCCAGCGCAGACAATAGTCATAAATATAGAAAGCATATTTATTGATATGGGCAAAAATTTGGATATAAATTTAAAGCGGGAAGATCACTCGGAAAAGATCCTACACTCAACTACCCAAAACAAAACAAAATGTTATGTGTAAATAAATACATATATCATTCAATAAAGCTAAAAAGGATGAAATCTATTTTGATTCCGGATTAGAGAGAATGTTCTTAGGGTTGTACAAAAAACAAAAAATTGACAATGTCATACGTATATATAATTCCAAATACGATATCAGACAAAATAGAGAACAATGAATATTAAAGCTAATATCGTCCAGATTACTCACAGCAAGAATTTTCGTAATGGAATGCTTTATACCATGTTTTCCTTTGTGAACAGTGGTATAGGATTTGTTCTTTTGCTGATACTTGCTAAGTATCTAACACCTCCTGATTATGGCTCGCTTAATCTGTTCACCACATTTATAACTCTACTGAATTTTGTTATTACCCTGTGTACCACATCTTATATAACCGTTTCTTTCTTTCAAAAACCGAAAGAGACTGTGCGTAAAATTATTCTTATTGCATTTTGTACTGCAACAGGTATGTTGGTCATTATAGCAATGGTTATGCTCATGTTTCCTTCCTTGGTGGAGCACACTGTAGGTGTCCCCATAGAATATCTGTGGTTAGGTGTTATGATTTGTTATTTCGGAGTGTTCAATAGTGTTAATCTCGATATCTGGCGACTGGAGGAAAAACCTGTTACTTATGGACTTTACGGTGTATCGTTTGCTGTGTGCAACTTCATTCTAACCTTTTGGTTAATCATAGGGATGCATATGGGATGGGAAGGGCGTGTCTACGCTTGGTTCATGCTTGGAGCACTCTACTTTGTAGTAAGTCTCACTTTTTTGATAAAACGCGGATATCTCGTATTCTCATGTTTTTCCTGGTCTCTTGTCCGGGAGACTTACATATATGCTATGCCGCTCTTGCCACACTCCGCATCATTCTGGCTCAAGCAGGGGCTTGACAGATATATCATAAACTACTTTCATGATCAAACCACGGTAGGATATTTCAGTTTTGCAATGAATCTTGCGGCAATCATCACCATTATTGGAAACGCTTTCAACTCTACCAATTCTGTATATATATATAAAAAACTCTCCTATGGCTATAACAAGGCACATGAAGTGTTGAGCAAACAGGCTAAAATTATGACTGCGGTTTTTCTTGCAGTTAGTATAGCTGTCGGATTGTTCGCATTTGCGCTAATACATTATTTCATCCCACGTTACGAAAAAAGCATATGTTATATTCTTCCTCTTTGTCTCGGTGCATTTTTTCAGTGTATTTACCTGCTCTGGGTCAATTACCTTTTCTACTACAAAAGAGTTTTGTTTAAATGTACACTCTGATATTAAGATACTTACATTGATTTA
>CAMYSW010000191.1:0-5275 GCA_947297425.1 uncultured Porphyromonadaceae bacterium | reverse complement strand
AGATATCAGCTTTAATGCGTCCGTCGGGCGACTCCAAGTTGTAGCTTTTACCTGCAAATACCGATAATGCAGTAATCATTAAGGTGCTCAGTGTTAGTTTTCTCATTGGTAATACTGTTTTGAAAATAAGTGACAAAAATAACTGCGTTTTATAGCGCAAGATTTCATCACTTCATATAGATTAATTATAATTTTATATTCACGGTTTGACCATTATGTATCAAGAATCTTTTCTTTTTGTTTCCGTCAATAACATTTACATTTATTTTTTCTCCGTTTCTTTCCACTTCTATATGAATGTCAGAACCGAATGCGCGGACATGTCTCAGATACATATGGTCCCAATCTGCCGGAAGGTGGGGAGTGAGAGAAAAAGATTTGAGTCCAGTTGGACGTATGCCGAAAAGACCTTCTGTTATTATCCTGCCATATAGACCACTTTCTGCGGAAAGATGGCGTTGGCTCCCTTCCGGCCATGCTTCTATTGCATAAGGTACATGTTCACCCAGCAGGCGTGTTTCAGAATAGTCGTGAAGGAAGTCGGTTGCCTTTTTTGTTTCACCTACGGCATAGGCTCCGCGAAGAGCGTAAAGCGTGGATCTATCCCAGAAAGTTTTATCGCCTTCTTCTGTGAGCAAGCCATTTTCTGTCCACAGTTTTGGAGAGAACAAGGCATCCAGAGTCTTGGTTGCGCGGTCATTGATGCCCATGGCAAGGGGGATGCATATCCATGCACGCAATTTTTCATTTCCTTGATAATATGCATAAGTGTCAAATCCTCCGATGTTCTTTCCAAAATAATTCTCGATATTTCTTCTAAGGTCGGCAGCTTCTGACTGATATTTTTTCCAATCTTTTTTTCCGAGATCTTTTGCAAGATAGGAAGCGGAGAGCAAAGCATCATAATATAGGGAAGAGGTACATAGGTTCGCATCTCCGGATTCAAAACGGTTTTCAAGTTCATCCGTATCCGATTCTACGACACCATATGTATTAAGTCTGGATTTGCAATAATCAAGACACCATTCGATAAGATTCCAAAGTTCAATAGCTTCGTTCATGTCTCCACGGGCGAGTGCGTAACGGGATGCTCCATGTGCGATCATGGCGGCATCGCCTCTGTCGCCAACACCATTCCAGATATCAATGCCTTCAGCCACTATTGAACTGGGAATCGGTTTCATATCTTTATTCATGAACCTTGCAAAATGCTTGAATGAGTTTAGCGCGGAAGCATTGCCATAGTTGTAACCTATAAAAGGAAAATACGGATTAATATACTCTGCCTGGTCATTTGCCCATATTGCAGCATAATATGATTCACCACCAGGTCCATGCATGGGTCCTCCCTTAGTGTCGTATATGCTCTCACATGCACGGATCTTGGAGAATGCAAACATGCGGTCGATAATCGGATCCGAAGTCTCAAGAACGAGAGTTTTCATCCATTTGTCAACGAGCATGCTGCGTTTGTTTTCTTCATCCTTGGCATTGATTATAATTGCCTTTTCACCCTCCTTTACCGCAGAAATGGAAGCCGCGAAAGAGAGTGTGTCTCCTGGCATGACTGTTGTGTACGCCGGAGCGTTGACAGTACCGGTTATTATGAAAGATCCAGTCACCCCGGATGCAGGATCAGTGGCAGCGACCATGCGGGAGTCGGCTATTTCTACCTTAATATTGCGTTCCCCCGTGTTTATTATACTATATATTTCCACAAGAGCAGGTAGATCTGTGGAAGGGAAATAATTCCTGATTATTTCATATTTACCATAATAGCCTTGATCAAACCGGCTTTTTACTTTCAAGCTGCCTTTAAGCGATATTTCTTTCACTTTTTCTCCACTAAGAGAGCGGCCGTTGATTGTGACTGCATCAAGGGGATTCCAGTCATATCGCCGCATCAGACTGGCATGAGTGTTGTTCGGTATTGTCCGTAACATTGGCCAGACAAGACTTTTGTTCAATATGAATTTCCCATTATCATCTACTCCATAGCGAAGGACTGTGGAAACTTTCTTGCCGCTCATCTCCACATGATCATAGTGTGCTTTGTCGCCGGAATTTATCTGCCATGAAATTCCTCCATCCTTGTTCATGTCCCATCTTTTAGCCAAAGCAAATAGGGATAAGGAGATTAAGAAAAACGATATAATACTTCGTTGCCGTGTCATTATTACATAATTATAAGTTTATAAACAGCTTCTAAAAAAAGAGAACCGTTATTCAATGAATTAACATTTATATGAATAACGGCTCTCCGCTACATTGAATTATCTGAAAGGATGTTTTGATTACCTGTAATTTTTTACCTTATTTAAAACTACCTGATTATTTGCGTATCTAAGTTGTAGATTGCTTATTGATTTTCAAAAGTGCCTAAAACACTCCATACAGGTAATCAAACAGTATCAATATCCTTCGTTCTGATCAAGTAGGTTATTTTTACGACGCTCGTAATTTGGAATCGGAAGGAGATAATTTGAGGCTTTAAACATGCGGTCCTGGATCTCGAACAATTCATATTTTTTTGTTCCGTCCGGATTCTTGGTGATGTTGATTCCGTGGAATTTCCCGGTGTCGGTGGTTTCTCCGATCTTCCATCTGCGAACATCATAGAAGCGGTGTTCCTCAAAAGCAAGCTCAACTTTCCTTTCGTGTTGTATTTTTTCGAGAAGTTCTTCTCCCGAAGCTGTTATGTCCGGAAGTATATTGTCGTTGCTTCCTCGTGCACGCTTACGGATAAGGTTGACATATTTTCTTGCACCATTCTCATCACCGAGGTGATAGAGGGCTTCTGCATAATTCAGGTAAACCTCGCCGAGACGACAATATATCCAAGGTTGGCTACCTTTGTCCGACCAGCTGTTGACCAGGCTCTCATCCATGAATTTACGGATAGTGTAGTGAGTTTTTGAATAATTCCATGCGTCGCGTCCTAATTCACTGTCAATACCTCCTGTTTCACCATCTGAGCTTACCCAAAATTCTATTTCACGACCGCGAAAATCCTGACCGTCGCATACGATTGAGGCATAGAGGCGAGGGTCTCTGCCTGCCCATGGATTTGATGTGGCATTGTAATAGATGGAGGCATCCGGCATTGTGCCGTCTTCCATTTCATAACTGTCGACCATTTCCTGGAGCACGGCTGTACATGAATATCCACCCCAGCCGTTCGGGCTGTTATACCAGTCATAATAAGAGCCGAACTCGGTGTTGTAAAGGCGCTGGAAGATAATTTCGGGACTTTGTGCATTCAAGAATAAACCTTTATAATCAGGGTCAAGCTGATATAGATTCAGGTCAAACAATTCTTCAATTGTGTCTGCAACATCTTGCCATTTGGATTGATCTCCGGATGGATTCCATAATGGACTTGCCGCATAGAGCTGCATTCTTGCTTTCATTGCCAAGGCGGCACCTGCGGTAACGCGTCCGAAATTTACTCCACTATGCTTTTCAGGTAGGAGTTTTGCTGCTTTTGAAAATTCTTCTACAATGAATTTAACACAATCTTCATAGGAGTCACGCTTTATCATCATTTCCTTGTCATCAAGTTCGAATAGTCTCGTGATGAGGGGCACGCCTCCATAATTGTTGACAAGCTCCATGTAGTAGTACGCTCTGAAGAATGTGGCTTCTCCAATCAATATACTTCTTGCCGGCTCGGGAATCTGCTGAACATTAGACATGTTGTTAAAGAAAATATTACATTCCTTGATATAGCCGTAATAGCTTGACCATATGTCAAGAGGACCGAGTTGGTCGGCAGTCATGCCTCCTGTGTTTATTGTCCAGCAGTTGCTCCAATTAAAATTTTCCATAGACTCGTCGGAGCAAAAACGGAGTGAGTTGCGGCTCCATCCGTTGCGAGGGCGTGTATAGTTGTTTGTAACGTATGCTTCTGTCAGTTTTGCGTCTTTGAAGATCACGTTTTCTGTGTATGAATCCAATGGTTCTATGTCAAGAAAGTTGCAGGATGTCAGGGACACGGATGCAGCGAGTGCGAAAAATGTGTTTCTTATTATTCTCTTTTTCATGATATACGGCTCTTTAGAAGGTTAGGTTTAAACTGAAAGTGAAGGTTCTTGCAATCGGATAGCTCTGTCCTGTGCCGGTAGCAGTTGACTCCGGGTCTTGAATCTTGACTTTGTCGATCGTGAATAGGTTAGTGCCGGTGAGTGCGAATCTCACACCCTGAAGCTTAATCTTGTTGAGAACACTCTGTGGAAGGTTGTATGCTACTTCAAGGTTCTTCAGACGTATGAACGAGGCATCATAAAGCCAGAAGTCGCTCCAACGGGTGTTTTCATAATCATCCTTGTCAAATGCTCTTGGATATTTAGAATTTGGTGTTTCCTCTGCCGATATCCAGCGATTGTTATAAAATTCTTTGTCAAGGTTGTATGAATAGGGCACGATCATCTGTTGTGCGCATCCTTGTCCTGTCCAGAGCATTCCCAATTCGAACCCTTTCCATTCGGCACCAAGATTGAGCCCGTATACGAGACGTGGAACATTCCCGTATTCGCTGCGGATGCGGTCGTTATCCGTGATTTCATTGTCACCGTCTATGTCGACATATTTGATGTCTCCAGGCTGGGCATTGGCGAAATGAGGAGTGGAATTAATTTCGTCCCATGTCTGATATATGCCATCAGTCTTAAACATGAGCCATGAATCAAGAGAATGACCGGTGCGGCGTTGCCATGCAGGGGTGTTTGCAGCCTCGTCGAAAAACTTTATCTTATTCTTTGTGTAGGTTACATTTCCTGAAATATTGTAGGTTACATTTCCTACCCTGTTGCGATGAGTGAGCATGAGTTCGAATCCTTGGTTGCTGACTTCTCCGATATTCTGATCCGGGAGCACAAGACCTGTATAATAAGGCACGGAAGCCTGTTTGGGAGTCAAAATGTCTGTGCGGTTCTGATAGAAATATTCTGCGGTAAATCCAAGAAGTCCATTCCATAAGGTGCCATCTACGGCTATATTACGTGAATCAACTTTTTCCCATGTGATATTAGGATTGCCGATGCGTCCGGAAATAAACCCTTTGTTTATATTAGGTGTGTTACCTAATATTGCGCCATTCTGCATGTTGTAAACGCTAAGGTACTGGAATGAATTGACTCTGTCATTACCGAGCAAGCCCCATGAGCCGCGTATTTTCAGGTCGTTGACCACATTTGCAAAGTTTTCCATGAATTTTTCCTGACTTATCCTCCATCCCAAGGATACACCCGGGAATGTGCCCCATCGCTTGCCGGGG
>CAMYSW010000190.1:0-5321 GCA_947297425.1 uncultured Porphyromonadaceae bacterium | reverse complement strand
CCACTGGCTATATCACACCTCATATAGCCGTATCTTGCAAAAGAGACTTTACACATTCTTCAAAATTCGAATCAGAAAGATCCCAAGGGAGCCAATTAATTTTGGTTCCCCTTTTTTCCATCCCCCTGAACCATGTCATCTGGCGTTTAGCAAATTGGTGTATAGCCGTCTCCAAATTTACGAACATCTCTTCAAAAGTATATTCTCCAAGAACATACTTTGTCACGAACTTATATTCAAGTCCATAATAAATCAGATCTTCCGGTCTTATCCCCTTTTCAAGTAATCCTCTAACTTCATCCACCATTCCCTCTTTAAGACGCGACTCAAGACGCTCCGTTATTCTCTTGCGGCGCATATCCCTTGGTATGTCAATACCTATTACAAGAGATTTGAGAGGTATTGCAGTCATCTTATTTGTAGATGTCGCCTCCTCCGGATGGTTCTGATAATAATCTTCTATCTCTATCGCCCTTATTGCGCGTTTACAGCTGTCAATATCCGTCTTGTTATGAAGAGCCTTGTAAGTGCGCAATATGTCTTCAAGTTCGTTAATGCTCTTATTTGCCAATCTATCCCTGAGCTCTTGATTGGTAGGGACTTCAGGCAACACTATCCCGTTCAAGGCATTTTCCACATACATTCCTGTACCTCCACATACCACCGGCATATGGCCCCGATCCTTTATTGAAGTCAAAGAAATCTTAAACTGCTGAAGATATCTATGCAGATTATACTTAGTGCCTGCCGGAGCTATGTCAATCAGATGATAAGGAATCTCTCCATATTCAAAAAGATCTTTCCCTGTGCCAATTGTCATGCCGGTGTATAGCTGACGTGAATCAGCTGAAATTATTTCCCCACCAAGCATACGGGCAACACTTACCGCCCGTCTTGTCTTTCCGCTCGCGGTAGGTCCGACAATTGCTATAACATCTAATTCCATTGATTAGCTTTCTTGTTTCCTTTACCTCCAATGAAACCCTTAAACCATCTCTTGACCCGATACATCGGTGTATCGGAATTAAAGAGGGAGATGCGAATCCATTTGTCATCTTGAAAATCAAGATGCGATTCCCTCACCTCCTTGAGTGTAAAAGTCGGACGATATGATTTAAGCTTATTCTTTCTGAAACCGCGTTCATCAAATAATTTATATGTAAGCATGATCGTTGCAAGACGCGTCATATCAAATACGCATATTCTCGCGAGGTTATCAGGATTATAAGAATAAATCTTCTTTAATTCATCAAATGCCATCCATTCGCCATCAACATTCAATTCCGGATAATCTTCAGGCTTTCCATCAAGAAAATAGAAATATCTTAATAACGAATGCCTATCCATATCAATCATCTTACGACCGAAAAAGAAGCGTAATTCCCCGTCATTCACACCGGTCATGCGTCTAATGATATTGGTAACCTCGGGGATAGTGATACCATTGACCGAACGCTTAGTAAAAAATGGTGTGTCAATCACAGGCTTGAATTGCATTCTCGGATCTGCCGTCTTGAAATTCATAAAAATATGTTCCCGGCACACAACATAATACCTGATATAGGTTCTAGCCGTCATGTCTCGAAGCTCTTCCTGCGTAATAATTTCATTATTCTCGCGCATATCGAGATATAAATTATAATAACGGAAGATAAAATAAACTTCATCCAATACAAACACAATAATCGTCAGCCACATAAAAACATACCAGTCACGATTATTAACATCCGTATCAATATAGAAATATAGGTAATACACCCATATTATAAATGTCAATCCTCCGAACAACACCATCAGATTGCGTAGCTGAAGGTGTGATTCATATGCGAGAATACCACCTAACTTTCCCCTCTCCCTGGAGTCTCCGTACTGCAATTTGCAATCAACGCAAATATTAAGCTTGTTCTTTCGCAGATATATCACAATCATTGAAAGGAAACATATCGGACACAACATTAATGAAGGGATATACGGGTAAGCAAAAAATGTAAATTCAGGTGGCAACCATATGAAACCCCACAAATAAAGAATATTGACCACGATACTTATAAAAGAATAAGCGATCAGACAAAAGAAAATTGAATAAGACACCACCATACAGGAGGGATGTTTGCTGATCTTGTTGTTGTAGAGTATCGTGTATAGATAAGCCGCCGCTATTAAAGCTACTATCGGGGAGAAATAAAAGGGAAGCAATATTGAAAATGCAAGAACACCGACAATAGTCAGCAATCCCACTGAAAGATTTTTCCAGAAGGTATATAATTGCAAACTACTGACTTTTCCTAAATCTTGCATCTTATATTATATTACTTATTATATTACTTGCTTGTATTCTTGATTGTGAACAGACATAATTGTCTACTCACATATTATTTATTTCATCAAATAAGTGTCAAGAAAATCTGCAATCTTCTTGAACAACATCACACGGGCGTTGCACATTCCGAGACTGTGTTCAAAACCGGCAAGCGCCATCATGTCAAACACCTTACCTTCATAATTCAGTTTTGAAGTATATTTTAAGGTATTATAAAAATGGACATTATCATCGCTTGTTCCTGACATGATCAGAAGCCGAGCCTTCATATTGGCAGTATGATTAAGTGCGGAAGATTTATTATACCCTGATTCATTTTGTTGAGGGGTGCTCATATATCTTTCCGTATATATGGAATCATAATATCTCCAATCAGTAACAGGAGCCATAGACACACCAACCTTGAACGGAGAGTCAGGAGCGGAAAGCTCCATGAGAGTCATATATCCTCCATAACTCCAGCCAAAACATGCCATACGCGAACTGTCAATATAGGGAAGCGTTGCAAAATATTTTGCGCCTGCAATCTGATCATCTGTCTCATATTCCCCAAGGTGACGATATACGGAATTTGCCCATTCACGACTGCGATATCCCGTGCCACGACCATCCACCGCAGCTACCACATAGCCCAATGATGCCAAATAATAGACACCTTCCATTCTCCATCTGTTAGCCACCTCTTGTGAGTCCGGGCCATTGTACTGAGTCATAAGTAACGGATACTTGCGGCTTGGATCAAAATTAACCGGCTTGATAATATAAGCATTCATCTCTTCGCCAGCTGCATTCTTGACTCTTAAAAATTCCTTCTTAGGTGCAGAAGAGTATTTCGATGCATAAGCTGCATTATCCTCGAGTTCCTTAATTGTCTCTCCCTTTGAATTGCAAATGGTATATTTTGTCGGGGTCAATGCATTACTATAGGTCCTAACATAATAATCCATGTTAGAACTGAACGAAGCATATTCAAACCCATCCATGTCATTCAATGGCGTTGCAACACCCTTGGAGTCAATCCTGACAACGTTACGGTTGATCGCACCTCGCATAGTAGACTGGACATAGTGAAAACCTGTCTTTGAAGATTTCCCATAATACTGCGTTACATTCCATTCACCATTCGTAATCTGGCGCAGCATACTGCCGTTATAGTCATACTCATAAAGATGACAATAACCGGAACGTTCGCTACCAATAACAAACGATGTATTTCCATAATCCACCATCTGATATACAGAGGGACTCAACCATGCTTGACTTCGCTCTTCAATTAATAATTTGGCAACGGTTGATCCGGGATTAACCTTAAAAAGACATAGGTGATTCTGATCCCTATTCAATGTCATAACCATGAGTTGGGTTCCGGAACCGTCATACTCCATCGAGGGCACATAAGACTCAATTGGAATATCCATAGTCTTGGTTGTCCTGTTATCAATATTGTAAACCTTTACGCTCACTTTTACATTTGGATATCCAGCAAGAGGATATTTATATGTATACTGAGAAGGATATACGTCAGATAATGGCTCCGAGTCACAAAAACTCTTGTAACTATCAAAAGAATATGTAGGCACTTCGGATTCATCAAAACGAATATAAGCAAGCGAAGTGTCATCACCACTCCATCTTATTGTGTTGACAACACCAAACTCCTCTTCATAACTCCAATCCGACACACCATTGATAACTTTATTTATTTCCCCGTCATCCGTGATCGCCTTATCAGTATCATAGTCAAGATTCGATATAAAAATATTGTTATCACGTGTATACGCAACCATTCTTCCATCATGCGACATGACTGCCCCTCGCTGAGCACCTGCAGACGATACCCTTTTCAACGTTGAACGCATTACGTCGTAAACATAATACTGGGCAGTGAATGAATGGCGGTATATCTTCCTCACATCATTCCAAAGAAGAATCTTTTTCCCGTTTCCACTTACTTGATAACCATTGAAAGAATCAATCCTAAGATCACCTTTTATTGCGTCAAGACTGAACAAGGTTCCTATTTTTCGCCCTGTCTTATACTCAAAAATCTCAATTGAACGTCCATCTTCACTAATTGCCGAATATGTAAGCCCATCGGCAAGCGGACGCATTTCCTTTATGCTTTGCGGAGAATTTTTTCCGGGGGCTATATAATCCTCTATAGTAAGAGCTGAGGCATCTGTAGCAATCAAACCCAATGCTAAAACAGAACATCCAATGAAACTTTTGAAATTCATATCAACAATCTTTGATTATGTAGTCTGACATATGCGAACTGAGTATGCAACCATTTGTCTTTTAACAATGGTCTGCATACTCAATGACACAAAAATTAATAAGATCTCGCAAAAACAACGCGTTGTGCAGAAGGTTTGCCTGTCACCATACATACACCCGGAGTTTTATCCCCATCAAAAGGAATACAACGGATAGTAGCTTTTGTTTCTTCCTTGATTCTTTCTTCTGTCTCGGGGGTGCCATCCCAATGTGCCAAAATGAAACCTCCGTTTTCAATCTTTTCTTTAAATTCTTCGTAAGTATCGGCAGTTGTTGTCTTATCCTCACGCATTTTCAATGCCTTAGCGAAAAGATTACGCTGTATTTCATCAAGCAGGCGGACAATCTCATCAACGATTCCGTCAAATTTCACAGTTTCCTTTTCAAGCGTGTCTCGACGCATAATCTCTACGGTACCTTCTTCAAGGTCTCGCTGACCAATGGCAAGACGCACTGGAACTCCCTTAACCTCGTAATCCGCAAATTTGAAACCCGGACGGCGATTGTCAGCGTCATCATATTTAACGCTCACCCCTTTTGACCTCAATTCCTTCAACAATGGTTCCACCTTCTCTGAAATAGCTTTCAAGCCCTCGTCATTCTTATAGATAGGCACAATAACCACCTGTATTGGGGCAAGTTTGGGAGGGAGCACGAGACCATTGTCATCACTATGTGTCATGATAAGCGCACCCATCAAACGGGTTGAAACGCCCCATGAAGT
>CAMYSW010000189.1:0-5326 GCA_947297425.1 uncultured Porphyromonadaceae bacterium | reverse complement strand
GGTATATGCAATATACCAACGACAGATATCTACAGAATATCCGCTACTTACGCCTTAAGAACCTCACACTTGGTTATACATTCCCGAAGAAATGGACAAAAGTTGCCGGCATAGACCGTCTTCGTTTATATTTCACTGCAGAAAATCTCGCATATTGGTCTCCATTAAAAGAAAACTGTAAGTATATTGATCCCGAAGCTGCATTCATGCAGAATAAAGACAACGACCACTGGGACATGCTTTCATACCCTTGGCCTAAAACATTCACTTTTGGCATAGACCTTCAGTTTTAATCATTTCGGTGTTCCAATCTAACATCTAATAAACAAAATGAAAAAATATATTTTATTAATCGCAAGTATTGGACTTTTAGGACTTTCATCATGCGATGACACTCTTGATGTCACTCCAAGAGATAAAGTCGGCATTGAGGAATATTTCCGAACTGCCACAGATTTGGAACTTTTCTCCAATACATTTTACAATAGTCTCCTTGATAAAAAACCATATTCATATCAAGATGATCACATTGTGAAACAAACATTGAGCAGCGAGCTCCTTTGCGGCTCATCAAGAACCGTTCCCGCCTCTGGTGGCGGATGGACATGGACAGTGCTCCGAAAGATCAACACTCTTCTTGAATATGCACCTAAAAATTGTAGCGACCCGGAGGCTGTTGAAACCTACACTGCCGTAGGACGATTCTTCCGCGCACATTTTTATTTCGAGAAAGTAAAAAGGTTCGGAGATGTCCCTTGGATAGACAGACAACTGTTCTCCACTGACGAACAGCTCTACGCCGCACGTGATTCCCGTGAACTCGTAATGACAAAAATGATTGAAGATCTCGACTATGCTATTGAGAACCTTCCTTCAAATGAAACAGAAAAGAGTGCATATCGTGTAACAAAGGGCGCCGCTCTCGCACTCAAGTCACAGGTATGCCTTTTCGAAGGAACATTCCGAAAATACCATGGTATAAGTCTCGAAGGACATAATTACGAATGGTACCTTCGCCAATGCGTTGACGCAAGCGAGAAGCTGATGAGCGGAAAGTATGGCAAATATTCCTTATATAGCACTAACAAACCCACGCAAGACTATCGTGACCTTTTCATATTCGATAAGGCATCTGACACAAAAAATGAATTTATACTTGCAGTCGCCTATAACGTAGGTCTGTCAATATTCCACAATGCAAGCGCATATTGCGTTCTTGACAACCAAGGCAAACCGGCAGCAACTCGAAAGCTAATCTCCTCTTACTTGATGAAAGACGGTTCTCGCTTCACAGACAAGATTGGTTGGGAAACAATGGCATTTAATGAAGAAATGAAAGATCGGGACCCTCGTCTCGCACAGTCAATACGAAGCACGAATTACATACGTGTTGGCGAAAAAAATGTTGAAGGTGCGAACCTGTTGGTTTCATCTACCGGCTATCAGCCCATAAAATACGTTACTCAGAAAGTTTATCAAAACAATGAAGTTGACCGTTCAGGACGCTCTTACAATGACATGCCTGTGTATCGTTATGCCGAAGTGCTCCTTAATTTTGCTGAAGCAAAGGCAGAACTTGGAGAACTTACACAACCGGATCTTGACAAAAGTATCAACCTTATCCGCAAACGCGCCGGAATGCCAGACATGAAGACCGGCAACAGTGTCGATCCTTTCCTCGTAAGTAAAGATTACGGTTACCACAACTGCAACAACGGAGACATTCTCGAAATACGTCGAGAACGAGGCATAGAATTATTCATGGAGCACCGTCGTTACTACGACCTTATGAGGTGGAAAGAGGGTGAATGTATTGACCAGCCAATATATGGTATATATATAAATGGCGAAGGAGGAATAGATTTCACCGGGGATGGTAAAGAAGACGTAGTGTTCTATGCCAATGGCGGAACAAAACCAACTGCAGGAAGTGGAGTGCAAACTTATGAAATCGGTAAAGACATAATGTTGTCTCAAGATTCCAAAGGATATTCTTGTAACCATCACACTCAGGATCGCAAGCCGTTTAACGAAGGTCGTGATTACCTATATCCGATTCCAATCAATGAATTGAGCCTTAATCCGAACCTCGTTCAGAACCCTGGATGGAAATAAGAAATTACTGATTTTATCAATACTAATTAGTAAATATGAAAAATAGAATAAATATATTAGTTATAACTCTTGTTGCCATATTCGGAGGAGTCTTGACCTCTTGTAATAATGACGACAACAATGGTATTGCAGAAGCAGTTATGGGAAGTTCCCGCAACATCGAGTTTCCGGTATCAGATGCAACACCTACTATGATTACCATAGTTGCAGACGGAGCATGGAGATGCGAGACACCGGAATGGCTCAATGTCACGCCCAATAGTGGGCTTGCAGGCACTACTGACGTTACCATTGAAGTTACTGATAATCTTCGTGAAGGCACACCCGACCTTCCACGTAGATATGTACTCAAATTTATGGGCGATTCAAAACGCAGCGTATTTGAGGTCACGATTCGCCAAGATGGAGATAAATTCCGAGACATACAACCATCATCTATCGCACAGATGGTAAAACTGGAAGAAGAGGCTGCTGTAAAGTTTATCAACCTTCCCATTATCGCCCAAACAAATAAAGGGTTCGTAGGAACAGATGGAAAAGATTTCGTATATGTCACCGGAGAGGGTGCTCAAGCTCGTAAAGGACAAATAGTTGATATGTTGGGCACAAAAATGGATTCAGACACTAAACTTCCATATGTTATTTGCGACCAAATAACGAATGTGCAAAACGGTGATATTCCATCTGTCGAGGCAACTGACATAACCGACAATATTGATGACTACAAGTCTGACAAACGGACATTTATCAAGGCAACCGGCATATTTGACGGAACCAAGCTTAATATCGAAGGGAAAACTCTCAGTATAACAGCCGAAGACTGCAATTCGGAAATTAACCTGGCATCATATGCAGGTCATATACTCACACTTACGGGTGTCTATTCCGGCACTGCATCTCCCGTGGTCCGCATGATCGTGACAGGTCTTGAAGACCTTGGGGCTAATGAAACCGTATATTTCCTTGAAGATTTCGAATGGTTTGACCCCTACGTCCGAGAGTATAAGAACACAGAGGGCAAATCTCCTTCCGACAATGTAGGCGGAGAGTTTTATTCCGGTGCCTACAACCCTCAAAGCACCACTATTAAAGATAATAATGGATTTACGACATGGGATTTGCTTTTGGCGAAAGGTTATGAATTGACATCAACAAGTACAAGTCAGGCAAAGAAATCGATAGGCGTCGCCGTTAATTATCTTAAGATGGCTGTTACAAGATATACAGCCGCTTTGACTCTACCCAAAATGCCGGAAGCAGGCGATGGCGTAGAAGGGGTGCATGTGAAATTCGACTGGACACCAATGACCGACGGCGGCAAGAAAGTCTGGGACCAAACAGAAATAGTAGTTGTAGTTGAAACCAATGGAACTGAAACTCAATTCCCTGTTGCTCCCGCAAATCTTGAAGATGGGAAATCACTTTATCAATGGATAAATGAAGATATAGTTCTCAACGGAATAAAAGTCAATAAAGACAGTCGCATAACAATCAGGAATATTGACGCAGACTTCCCGGATTGCGGTGCCGGCGTGAAGAAACGCTGGTTTATCGACAACATAAAAGTCTATAAACCAAAGAACTGATATATCAGTATTAACCAAAACATTACAGAAATAAATCCGCCGGCATAATCGTCTATGATTTGCCGGCGGATTTTATATCATATAGCATTATGAAAAGACTTCGGAAAGGATATCGGGAGATTTAAGTCCGGAAAGACCGGGGAAATGGATAGCGTAATAACGGAGGATGCGATCAAGAAGCTGACGGCGCTCCGCGCCGTTAAACCGGTAGAGACGCATATTGCGCAATGTGATTCGAGAAAGGACAACGAGCAAATGTGTCTCCGACGGCGAAAGGATGTCTTTATGAAAAGACGCACCGACTATCGGGATTCCTGCACGCATGTCGAAAGAGTCTCCCCTTTCGTAATCATTAAGATCGGGGGCAATTCCCGCCATATCTAAAAAGCGTATCAAGAACCAAATATGAAAATTTGCCAATCCCTGCTTTTTCTCATCAAGAACACGGATTGATGCCAATATAAAATCCCACGTGGCAGGATCCGGAGAAGCATCCCGGAGATAACGGTTTAGAAACTCCGAAATAAATAAGGCAATAGACGACTTGACCGGATTGAAATATAAATCATGCCATATCTCGGCAGGCGTAACAGCACCAAGAAGCTGCAGTTCCCTACTCTGACGCATATTAACATCCGCGTCAACCACCGACAACGGCAACAACCTCGCGCTCCGCATCCTCCCCAATTTCCCAGATCCCACAGGAGAGAGGAAAGCCATCCTGCCGCGACTCCTCGTAAAAAGCGTTATCACATTGTGGCGGTCGCTATGCTTCACAATATCTATCACAACTCCCCTTATCTTCTCTATTGCCATTAAGAATCAATTTGTTTCAGTAAAATTTTATAACTAAATTTACGCAAAATAAAAAGTCTACCCCTTTTCACAAAGAGATAGACCGAAACCTTAATCTTAATTTAATACTATGAAAAACACTCTACAAAGTTACAAAATAATTCTAAAATTTCGAAAAAAAGATTTTTGAGGAATCGTTTGAATTAACATTTATTAACCATATGGAGAAGCTCTATCAATATTTATGGCAACACAGGATGCTCGGACGCAAACTGAGTCTCGACAATGGAGACGCCCTGGAAATAATATCTCCGGGACGATTGAACACCGACGCCGGTCCCGACTTCTCCAACGCTCGCCTGCGCATAGGCAGCACCGAATGGGCGGGAAACGTGGAGATACATGTGCGTGCATCCGACTGGTACCGCCATGGTCATGACCGCGACAGCGCCTATGATTCCGTCATGCTCCATGTCGTGGCAATATCCGACAGGCAAGTCACACGCTCAGACGGTAGCGAAATCCGGCAACTTACAGCCACATTCCCTGAAAGCTTTTTCAACATGTATGCCACCTTATGCGATGATATAGGGAATGTGAGGTGCAACAGGGAACTTCATTCGATACCTTCCCTTATAAAGACAGACTGTCTCGAATCTTTGGCTATCGAACGGATGCAACAAAAGGCATCCCGAATAATGAACGAGCTTCAGACTTTAGGCGGAGACTGGGAAAGGGTATGTTTCGTAACTATGGCGCGAGCATTGGGGTTCGGACTAAACAGCGAACCATTCGAGATTCTTGCGCGGTCAATACCATTAGGTTATCTG
>CAMYSW010000188.1:0-5363 GCA_947297425.1 uncultured Porphyromonadaceae bacterium | reverse complement strand
ATAAAGAGCCCCTGTATTCAATCTGGGGAGACATGGGTGGCGGTATCCTTGAGCAATACACAGACCGTTGGCATCCGGTAGATCCCAAGGCAGATCCATATGATCCTGCAACTGAATGGGTTTCCGGTTACTATGCCTACACAGGTCGTTATCCTAAGGGTAATTCTTCGTTCAACCGTGTAAGCACCGACTATCTGCGTCTTAAGAGCATTGAGCTTGGTTATACTCTTCCGAAGAGCATCACTCGCCAGACAAGCATCCGAGTATATTTCAACGCATATAACCTGCTTACTTTCTCTAAGGTTAAATTCGTTGACCCCGAACATCCCGACGATGAACTCGGACGTATGTATCCGCTTAACAAGACGTTCACTTTCGGTCTCACTTTCTCCTACTAATCTAATAACTGAATCACAAAATGAAAAAGATATTAATTTCTGCTATACTGGGTGCCTTCTTCCTGACTTCCTGTCAGGATATGGATATCGCACCTAAGAATATTGTCACTTCCGAAGACCTCCTTTCGAGCGAATCGGGTATGGATATCTATATGGCGCGTATGTATTCCATGATGCCTTTCGAGGATTTCAAATATCTCGCGGAGCGTGGTATCACGGAATATAACGGCTGGCTCGCCGGTTTCGGTTTCGACGGTACGGGCGATGCAGTCAACCGTGACGGATATTGCCGTGCATTCACCGGTGAGAATAATGCCTATTGGGGAAACGCGTTCCAGACCATACGCGATGCCAACTTCCTTATTGAGAATCTTCCTGCCTATAAAGGTAATTATCCCGAGATCACTTATAATGACTATCTGGGAGAGGCTTACTTTGTAAGGGCTTATGTTTTCTATGCATTGGCAAAGCGTTTTGGCGGTATTCCGTTGGTTACGAAGGTTATCAATTATCCTGCAGCAAGCGATGAGCTTGAGGTGCCACGTTCCAGCGAAGAAGAAACCTGGAACCAGATCTGTGCCGATTTCGACAAGGCGGCAGAACTCATGATGCCTAAAAGTCCTAAGAGGGGATATGCCAACAAGTATGTCGCACTCGCGGTTAAATCTCAGGCTATGCTTTATGCCGGTTCTGTGGCTAAGTATAATGAAACAGTTCCCGGTCGCCTGACAGGTCTGGGACAAAAGACAGGTGTCCGTGTGATCGGTTTCGATCAGGCTACGGCAGCAGAGGCTTCCAAGCGTTATTTTTCCGAGGCTTATAAGGCGGCTCGCAAAGTTATGGAAGAAGGCGGTTTCGGACTTTATATGAAGAAATGGGCAGAGGGTGACAGGAATGCTATCCGTCAGAACATGATAGACATGACTTCAGACATGGACAGCCCGGAGAATATCTGGATCCGTGAATACCTTTATCCTACCACTACACACTCTTTCGATGCTTATAATGCTCCTTACGTGTTCCGTTCGCCCTTGAGTAGCGCGGTTTGTCCGACTGCCGATTTCGTTGAGCTTTTCGAAGGTTTCGACCGTTATCCTGATGGCACCCTGAAAGTGACTACCGGTAATTCGAACACCGAAGGAACGTATATAATGTATGACAATGTAGGTGATTTCTACAAGAATGCAGAGCCTCGTCTCCTTTCATATCTGATTATCCCCGGTGACCAGTTCAAAGGACAGACAATGGAGATATATGCAGGTGTATACACCGGCACCACTCCGGTTAAACCTCTTATGAAAGACTATTCATATCAGACTCAGGGAGACAATTATCAGAATCTTGAGATAGCTCAGGGTGAGAACCGCACTCTCTATATGACTCCCGACCCCAATAACCAGACCATAGTTACCCTTCCTGACGGAAGCAAGATGAATGCCTCCGGTGCCAATGGTCCTTTCTACAACTTTGCGGAATCTGCGATGACAGGTCTTCTTGGTAGAAAATGGCTTAAGGATGATCCTTCGTTTACCGCCCGTGAGGGAAACAGTGACCAGCACTATATCCTCGTGCGTTATGCAGAAGTTCTTCTCAATGCTGCGGAGGCAGCTGTAGAGCTTTCAATAGCAGGCGTGGCATCTCCCGACGGTTCGGATATGCTTGGTGTAGCTACGGATGCTATAAATGATATCCGTCGCCGTGCCGGTGCAACGCTTCTTAGCGGTAAACTTAACGGCAGTGTTGACAGCCGAAATGAGGTTCGCAAAGAGCGTCGTAAGGAAACAGCTTTCGAAACGGGCACGAAATGGGATCTCCGTCGCTGGCGTGTGAGCGACTACGACAACCGTGATGGTTTCTGGGGCGAGAATCGCGACAAGAATAAATTCAGCTCCAATTCGCATTATCGTTTCCGTGGAATCTATCCGTTCTATTCCGCTCAGGACAAGAAATGGTTCTATGACGTGAAATTCGAATGTATCTCACACAAAGAGTTTGAATACAACCCGATAGATTATTACTTCGGAATCCCAGGTGGAGAGGTTGTTAAGAGCAAAGTAATAGATCAACAGCCTAACCGTTAATAAAATAAGTAATAAAAATTAATCGATATCTGTAAGTAATGAAAAAGTTTAATATATTAGGCATGTTTGCCATGCTCCTGATGTTTTCCTCATGCAGCATGTTTGAGATAGACAACTATGATGAGCCGGAAGAGACTATCTGGGGTGAGGTTGTTGATGTTGCAACTGGCAACCGCGTGCTGACGGATCAGGGTAGCGAAGGTATCCGTGTCCGTCTCACCGAACTTAGTTGGGGCGACAATGTAGAGCATAATCCCGATTTCTTCTGTATGTCGGACGGAACTTTCCAGAACACCAAGATTTTCAAAGGACATTATAACGTGCGTATAGATGGTCCGTTCATTCCTCTTGTCCGCGAGACAACCGATGGCGTGCTTCTCGAGGATAAAACCATAAACACCGATATTAAAGGCACAACCAAAGTGAAATTTGAAGTTCAGCCATTCCTTAACGTGAAGATTGTCGGAGACCCGACAGTCAGCAATGGCGTGGTTAAGGCAAAGGTGGTTGTTGAGAGAGGTGTTTCTGAAGAGGAGTTCCGCAACAAAATCAAGCCGATGGGCAACTGGGATGAGAATTTCTTGAATATGACAGACATTCAGTTCTTTGTAAGCTACTCAAATGCGGTTGGTTATCGTGCACGAGACGATCGTTGGTCAAGCAGCATAAGCTACACAGGCAGCAGCTTCAATGATCTTTTCGGCAAGACTATCACGATTACCTCAAACGGAGAGATTCCTTCAGGCAGAAAAGTATGGGTGCGCGCTGCGGCTCGTATCAACTATGACACTCCTGTCGGCAGCGGTACACGCCGCTGGAACTATTCCGAGCCGGTGGAGGTAATGATTCCCTAATCGGGTTGACTTGATTAAATAGACAGTCTGCGATAAGCAGTGAATGAATAAAAAAATATGTAGTCGCCATATGGCGACTACATATTTTTTTATTCATTTTGTTTTAAACAGCTTCTTATTTCTCGTTGGAGAATGAGTAGGGTGCTGATTCAGGAGCGGTTCCACGTGATGTGTTAGGCTCCGATGTCATGTCGAATCCAAGTTTTGCTCCGTTTATGAGCTGATCATGAGTTATATAGTTGAAGTCATGATTTTTGCCGTTCAACTTAAGAGAGTTGATATAGCGGTTGTCACGGCTGTTTGCCGGAGCGTCAATCTCTATGGTTTTACCATTCTCAAGTTTAAGTTTTACGTTCTTGAAGAGAGGCGTGCCAAGAGCATATTCGCCACTTCCGGGGCATACGGGATAGAAACCGAGTGCAGAGAATACATACCATGCCGAAGTCTGTCCGTTGTCCTCGTCTCCGCAATATCCGTCGGGATTAGCGTTATACATGCGGTCCATAACTTCACGCACCCATTTCTGAGCTTTCCATGGTTCTCCCGCCCAGTCATAGAGATAGATCATATGCTGGATAGGCTGGTTGCCGTGAGCATAGTTGCCCATATTCATAATCTGCATTTCGCGAATCTCATGGATCACAGCGTTGTAATAGCTCTCGTCGAAAATAGGGGGGACAGAGAATACGGAGTCAAGCATATTTGTGAACTCTTTCTTGCCGCCCATAAGGTTGATGAGTCCTTGGGGGTCATGGAATACGGACCATGTGTAATGCCAAGAGTTACCTTCCGTGAAAGCGTCTCCCCATTTCAAAGGATTGAAAGGCGACTGGAATTGTCCGTCCTTGTTTTTGCCACGCATAAGCTTATGTTCGGGATCAAAGAGATTCTTATAGTTCATGGCGCGTTTCTTGAACGGAGCAAGTTCCTTTTCGCTCTTGCCGAGGTTCTTGCCGAGCTGATATATGCACCAGTCATCGTATGCATATTCGAGAGTGCGTGCGGCATTCTCCTTTATGTCAACGTCATAAGGAACATATCCGAGTTCATTGTAATATTCATGTCCTAATCTGCCTGTAGAAGATACTTCAGGATGCACTTTTACACTTCCGTTCACCACTGCTTCCCAGAGGGTCTCCATATCTTTGTCGGATACTTTCACTCCCTTGAGCCATGCATCGGCAACGACTGATGCCGAATTGTTGCCAACCATACATCCTCTGTGTCCCGGACTTGCCCATTCGGGAAGGAATCCGCTTTCGCGATATGCATTGGCAAGACCTTCCTGCATTTTCTCGTTCATTGAAGGATAGGCAAGATTGAGCAGAGGAAACAGGCAGCGGAATGTATCCCAGAAGCCGGTGTCAGTAAACATATATCCCGGAAGCACTTTACCATTGTAGGGACTATAATGCACAGGATTTCCTTTGTCGTCAATCTCATAGAAACTGCGGGGAAACAGCACTGAGCGATAAAGGCAGGAATAGAATGTGCGTAGGCGGTCGATATCGTTGTCTTCCACTTCGAAAACACCCAGAACGTCGTTCCAACGCTGACGCCCTTCACTCTTGATGCGTTCAAAATCTCCGTCTCCAAGTTCTTTCATATTGAGTGAAGCTTGTTCGGGGCTGATGAATGAAGATGCTACTTTGGCGTTTACGACCTGTCCTTTGTTTGTCTTGAATCCGATTATGGCACCGGCATGGTTGCCTTCTACATTGTTGCGTCCTTCAGTCAGTTCTCCGTTGTCGAGCACGGTAGACGTGTAGGTGAACGGGGTGTCAAATACTATCTCAAAATAATTTTTGAAATTTTCGGGAACGCCGCCGCTGTTTTTTGTGGTGTATCCTATGATCTTGTTCTCTTCCGGGATTACAGTTACCGAAGAGCCGTTGTCCATAGCGTCAACAACGATGTAGCTTTGGTTCTCGGGGAAGGTGAAGCGCATTGCTGCTGCGCGCTCGGTAGGTGCAACTTCTGCAACCACGTCATGGTCGGCGAGGTATACCTTGTAATAATAAGGTCTGGCT
>CAMYSW010000187.1:0-5396 GCA_947297425.1 uncultured Porphyromonadaceae bacterium | reverse complement strand
CCTGTGCATATTGACCGAATGGCGTATCATGTCGTATGCCGGGATATGTTTTCCCCGATATCGGGGATGGGGCATGCGGGTGTAAGGGAGATCGAATGAGGCATCCATTTCGGCTGTCGTCATAGGGGGATACATTGGATTGCTCCTTACCATTCTGTCTCCAGTCTTTTGCCAGATTACACTTCCATGATACTTATTGGATTCTTCCTCGATATGTTTAAAATTCAGAGACTGTAATTTTTTATTTTTCACACAATCTTCAAAACTATTCAGCACAATATCTTTTTCTTCCGGTTCTGCTTGTGAGAAAAAGACAGTCTGCGGTATATCGTTGATTGTTGAAATATTGTCTCCGTTTTCTATGCGTTTCGCCAACTCCACAACCGGGCGCTCACCCATGCCATAAATGATCATGTCGGCATTGCATTCGGCAAGGATGGAAGGGCGCAGGCGGTCAAGCCAGTAATCATAATGAGAGACTCGTCTTAACGAAGCCTCTATTCCTCCTGCTATAACCGGGACATCGGGATATAATTCTTTTAATATGTTCGAATATACTATGGTCGGATAATCGGGGCGCATTCCATGTCTACCACCTGGCGTATAGGCATCATCGTGCCGCAGCCGGCGGTTTGCTGTGTAATGGTTCACCATAGAGTCCATGGCTCCTGCCGAGACTCCGAAAAATAGTCGAGGTTTCCCCAGTTTCTTGAAATCGCGGAGATCATCCCGCCAGTTTGGTTGCGGAACGATTGCAACCTTGTATCCGGCTTTCTGTAATACCCGACCTATTACAGCCGCACCGAAAGATGGATGATCTACATAAGCATCACCCGAAAATAATATAATGTCTGCCTGTTCCCAGCCGAGATCATTCATTTCATCCCGCGAGGTGGGAAGGTACATCCTCTTAGGGGGTAATTGTAAAAAATATTCCGACCCTTGTTTGGTAATTTTAGATTCTTTTGTCATCGTGACATTAATTGAAGTTGTTTAAACTAATTTGCGAGTCATACTTATATAAAAAATCTGAAGAATTGTAAACATTATGGCAATCTTTATTAACCTTTGGGGCAAACCTGCTCCAAAGTCTTATTAAATCTTACCATAAAAATTAGTTTAAACAACTTCATTTTTTGCTTTTATTGAATCCAGCCTGTCTTTAAGCTTGAGCATCTCGTCCCTAAGTTGAGCCGCTTCTATGAAGTCTGTCCGTTTTGCCGCAGCGACCATACGGGCATTGAGTTTGTCAATCTGAACGCTTAATTCCTCCGGAGCCATATATGCGATAACCGGATCTGCCGCGATGTCAACAACATGTTCCTCTTCATAATATGGTTTGGAAACGGAAGCTTTGTTGACACTCTTGGAATGAGCCGTATTTTTTTGTGTCCCTTTATATGTATCGGTTTTCTTGTCGGACGATTCATAGATCTCAATCAGGTCATTTCCGGATTTCTTTATGATAGGAGTGGGGGTGATTCCATGTTCCTCGTTATAAAGCATCTGTTTTTTACGGCGGCGGTCGGTTTCATCTATGGTGTGCTGCATGCTGTCAGTGATCTTGTCGGCATACATTATGACTTTGCCATGTACGTTACGTGCCGCGCGTCCGGCAGTCTGAGTCAATGACCTGTGGTTTCTAAGGAATCCTTCCTTGTCGGCATCAAGGATTGCCACAAGGCTCACCTGAGGAAGGTCCAGACCTTCTCGGAGAAGATTGACTCCAATAAGGACATCATATACACCTTGACGCAGGTCTTCAAGAATCCTTATCCGTTCAAGCGTATCTACATCGCTGTGTATATACGCGCTGCTTACTCCCCATTTTATCAAATGATCGTTGAGCTCTTCAGCCATCCGCTTGGTGAGGGTTGTCACAAGTGTGCGTTCATCCGCATCGATACGTTGGCGGATCTGCTCCATCAGGTCGTCTATCTGATTAATGGTAGGGCGGATCTCTATTTCAGGATCAAGAAGTCCGGTAGGGCGGATCACTTGCTCTGTAAATATGCCTTCTGTCTGTTGCAGCTCATAGTCTCCGGGGGTAGCGCTTACATATATTGCCTGGTTAGTCATTGTTTCAAACTCGTCGAATTTCAAAGGCCTGTTGTCTATAGCCGCCGGCAAACGGAATCCATATTCCACAAGATTCATCTTGCGGGAAAGGTCACCTCCGTTCATGCCCCTGATTTGAGGTAATGTAACATGGCTTTCATCTATTATCGTAATGTAGTCTTTGGGGAAATAGTCAAGAAGGCAGAAAGGACGCATCCCTGGTTCCCTGCCGTCGAAATATCTTGAATAATTCTCGATGCCGCTACAATGCCCAAGTTCCTTTATCATTTCAAGATCATAAGTGACACGCTCCCGAAGTCGTTCAGCTTCAAGGATCTTCCCCTCGTTCCTGAAAAACTCACATTGAGAACCAAGGTCTACCGCAATTTGATCTATTGCACGCGCCGTATTTTCTTTAGACGACACGAATATATTTGCCGGGTAAATATTAAAACCATCCAACTCGGTGAGCATTACTCCTGATTCCGGATCCACGGTCTGTATACTTTCGATCTCATCTCCCCAGAAAACAACCCGCAATTGAATGTCTTCAAAAGACAATAGAATGTCTACAGTATCACCTTTTACCCTGAATTGTCCGCTTCTGAGTTCAATTTCGGTGCGGCTATAAAGGGAATCTACAAGTTTACGCAGAAAGGCATTACGTGAAATCCTGTCGCCACGATTGATATGAACCACGGTTTGTGCAAAATCCTGAGGATTGCCCATACCATAAATGCAACTCACGCTCGATACTACCACCACATCGCGTCTGCCTGACAATAATGCCGCTACGGTTGAGAGCCTAAGTTTCTCTATCTGCGCATTGATCATCAGGTCTTTTTCAATATACTTATCGGAAGAGGGTATATAGGCTTCCGGCTGGTAATAATCATAATAGCTGACGAAATACTGAACAGAATTTTCCGGGAAGAAATTTTTAAATTCGGAATATAACTGAGCTGCCAAGGTCTTATTATGAGAAAGGATAAGAGTGGGACGCTTCACCTGCTGGATTACGTTAGCCATAGTGAAAGTTTTGCCACTACCGGTAACGCCGAGAAGTGTCTGATGACTCATTCCTTGATTCACACCCTCAACTAATTCAGCGATAGCTTCAGGTTGGTCTCCTGTAGGTTTATATTCGGAAGTAAGTTTAAAATCCATAATATGCAAATTTAACAATAAAACAACAACAAATCAATAGATTTGACGAATTTTTGAGACGTTTCATTGTTCCCTTATAAATAATATAAAGCGAAGATCGCATGTGTGATCTCCGCTTTATATTTAAGTAACGCAATGAGAATTGGATTATTCAGATATCTCTCCGGTCATTGACACTCCAAGATAATTTATTACCTGATCTTTGGCAAGTCCGCTTCCTAAAAGATACATTAATTTGGCAACCGCAGCTTCCACGGTGATGTCATATCCGGAAATGACTCCGGCATTGGCGAGCATGTCGCCTGTGTAATATCGCTTCTGCTCATCACCTCCATTTGCACATTGCGTGACGTTGTAGACTATCAATCCGCGTTTCACCGCTTCAGAAAGGGCATCGAGAAACCATTTTTCCGTCGGGGCATTGCCTGCGCCAAATGTCCGTAACACTACCGCCTTTACCCCGGGAGTTGCAAGTTGTGCTTTCACTACATTCTCGTTTATACCCGGATATAGCCAAAGTACAAGGATATTGGTATCCATTGCGTAAAACGGTTCCAAAGGCAGGTTTTCGTCATGTCGCATAAGGAAGGGACGATTGTAGTTTATGTGAAGGTCAATCGTGCCGAGGTCCGGATAATTGAAGCTTTTGAACGCATGGAAGCCGGTGGACGTAAATTTGGTAGAACGGCATCCACGAACAATATAATCCTGAAATGAAATGACTACTTCCTGAATCATGGGTTCTCCTGTTTCATCTTTTGCCGCAGCGACCTCAACGGCAGATATCAGGTTCTGTGTGCCGTCTTCACGCACATCTCCTATGGGGAGCTGACTGCCTGTTATCACTACCGGTTTGCGGAGGTTGCGAAGCATGAATGCAAGGGCGGATGCGGTATATGCCATCGTATCTGTGCCGTGAAGCACCACGAAACCGTCGTACTTGTCATAATTGTCAGCTATGTCTTTAACAATCATTCCCCAATATGTCGGATTCATGTTTGATGAATCGATAGGAGTCTTGAATTGCACACTGTCTATATCATATCCAAGGTTTCCCAATTTGGGTACATTAGACATCAGATGTGAGAAATCAAATGGCTGAAGACCTTGCGGAGTCTTTATCATTCCGATGGTTCCACCTGTGTATATAATCAGAATTTTGGGTTTTTCCATGACTATGCTTTTTTATGATTCTTGATAATAATAAGGCTTGATGCCGAATGTGAAGTGTTTAACGCGCAGAATAACGAATACGAGCATTATCGCAGATGTAACTGTCACGAAAATGAATGGGAAAATGTTGTTGTGCGCATTGAATATGTCTGCAAAAAGATCGATGATTACAGGTACGAGCGAAATTGCAACATAGTTTGCAACCTGAAGGTATGCAAGGGCAAGCGTAGCTTTCTTGTCGCTCACAACCAATTCTGTTGCTTTCGTATAGAATATAGGTTGTGCCAAACCGTTTCCGAGACCTACGATACCGTATGCAAGAATGAAGACTCCATATGACTTGGTTACCAAGAAAAGGAAGAATCCTCCGACAAGCAATGCTGTCGCCACAATGAATGTCGTTTTACGAAAGATTTTCATTACGCTTGTCACGGAGAGACCGATCAAGAACATGGCGGCATAAAAAACTGATGTCACGACAGACACATCTTCAGTCGACATATGATATTCCGGCATAAGATTGGGGAGATAGTACGCGGGAACAGAAGTTGAGAATACAAAGAAGAAATATGCAATTAATAACCAGATGGTTCTACCAAGATAGAAACCGTCTTTAACTGTCTGACCTGCAGTTGAGAAACCATCAGGATCTACAGCCGGGACAGCAGAAGCGTTTGTTTGAGCATTTCCTGTGGTGGATCCGGAAGCAGTTGAGACGGAAGATTCGCCATAGTCGCTTTTCGGAATTTTGTTAAGGAATGGTATAAGTATGAGTGATACCAACGGAATCAGGTAGACCAGGAATGGCAGGTGCCAACTTTTAGCGGCAAGAAAACCTACCACAAATGTAGCACCAACCAACGCAATGTTTCCGATTGCTGAAATGATACCCATCTGTTTTGTGCGGTATTTCCCTGTGAACACGTCTGCTATCAAACCTGTGGAGAAGGGGAGGATGAGACCACATCCGGCTCCGAGAAGACAACTCATCCATATAA
>CAMYSW010000186.1:0-5425 GCA_947297425.1 uncultured Porphyromonadaceae bacterium | reverse complement strand
GGTTGAGAGTCATGACACATATGCCAACGCTCATGAATCCGCGCATCTTACCGATGGTCAGATTCGTCAAGGCTGGGTTTTTCTTACAGCACGCCAAAATGGCACTCCCCTATTTTTCAGTCGTCCTGCCGGATCGACCCGTAAGAATTATTGGGGTAACAATATCCTTGGAGCGCGGGGGAATGATGAATTTAAACATCCGGAGGTTGTTGCTGTAAATAAATTCAGAACAGCAATGTCCGGACAAAAGGAGCAACTGAATATTTCAGATAATGGAGAAGTGCTCCTTGTGAACCGTGGCAAAAAAGGTGCCGTAATTGTCAATATCGGCACATTGTCAAATGTCGTGAACCTTCCGACTACACTTTCCAACGGCGTATACAGGGATGTTGTGTACGGCAAGGAATTTAAAGTGAAGAATGGCAGGATCACCGGTCTTGCAGGACCTGAAAGGTCTTATGTGTTACAGAAATAGATGAATTGACAGATATGTCGAAAGGGTTCGTTTTTCGAACCCTTTTTATTTGGCGTTTGTTATATAATTCGGTATGTAAAAACGCGCTTGGCACGATTTTTGTATTGTAATTAAAAAGAAAATATAAAAATAACCTTTATAACGATATTGATTATGAGTATCAGACCATTAGCAGATCGTGTTCTTATTGAACCTACTGCTGTTGAAGAAGTTACAATGGGTGGAATAATTATTCCGGATTCAGCAAAGGAAAAGCCGCTTAAAGGCAAAGTGTTAGCAGTGGGCAATGGCACAAAAGATGAGCCAATGCAGCTTAAAGCGGGCGACACTGTGCTCTATGGCAAATATGCCGGCACTGAAATCGAATATGAGGGCGTTAAGTATCTTATGATGCGTCAGAATGACGTTCTTGCTGTTATAGACTAATTATATAGGATCATATATAAACATTATTAATCATGGCAAAAGAGATTAAATTCAATATAAAAGCTCGCGAAGAACTTAAGAACGGTGTAGATGCATTGGCGGATGCCGTTAAGGTTACACTCGGTCCCAAAGGACGTAATGTAATTATCGAGAAGAAATTCGGTGCGCCTCATATTACTAAGGATGGTGTTACCGTGGCACGTGAAATTGAACTTGAGGACCCTTTCCAGAATATGGGTGCTCAGCTTGTAAAGGAAGTTGCTTCCAAGACAGGTGATCAGGCCGGTGACGGAACTACTACTGCTACCGTGCTTGCTCAAGCTATAGTAAATGTCGGTTTGAAAAATGTGGCAGCCGGCGCTAACCCGATGGATCTTAAGCGCGGTATCGACAAGGCTGTTTCAGTTGTTGTTGAAGGTATCAAGGCTCAGAGCCAGGAAGTTGACGATGACATTAGCAAGATAGAGAATGTAGCCCGCATTTCAGCCAATAATGACGAAGAGATTGGTCGCCTGATTGCTGAGGCGATGCAGAAAGTAAAGAAGGAAGGCGTAATCACTGTTGAAGAGGCAAAAGGCACAGAAACTACTGTTGACGTGGTTGAAGGCATGCAGTTCGATCGCGGTTATATCTCTCCATATTTTGTGACAAACAGCGAGAAGATGGAATGCGAGATGGATTCTCCTTACATTTTACTCTACGATAAGAAGATTTCTAACCTTAAAGACATGCTTCCTATCCTTGAAGCTGTTGCGCAATCCGGTCGTCCACTTCTTATTATAGCAGAGGATGTTGACAACGAGGCTTTGGCAACATTAGTGGTTAACAGGCTTCGTGGCTCTTTGAAGATATGTGCTGTCAAGGCCCCCGGCTTTGGAGACCGCAGGAAAGAGATGCTTGAGGATATAGCTATCCTTACTGGTGGAACCGTTGTAAGTGAAGTTAAAGGCATGCAGCTCGCTCAGGCAGGTGTCAATGATCTTGGCACAGCTGAGAAGGTTACTATCAATAAAGACAATACGATCATTGTTAACGGTGCCGGCTCAAAAGATGCCATCTCTAATCGCGTGAACCAGATCAAGGCTCAGATAGAGACTACCACCTCTAACTATGATAAGGAGAAACTTCAGGAACGCCTTGCCAAATTAGCCGGTGGAGTAGCAGTGCTTTATATAGGCGCTCCATCTGAAGTTGAGATGAAAGAGAAAAAGGATCGAGTTGACGATGCCCTTTCTGCTACGCGCGCAGCTATCGCGGAAGGTATCGTGCCCGGTGGTGGTGTAGCATATATCCGTTGTCTTAATGCCCTTGATAATTTGAAGGGTGCTAATGATGATGAAAACACAGGTATTGCAATTATTCGTCGTGCTATCGAAGAACCGATGCGTCAGATTATGAACAATGCAGGTGTAGAGGGTGCTGTGATACTTCAGAAAGTGAAAGATGGAGAGGGTGATTTCGGATATAATGCCCGCACTGACACTTTTGAGAATTTCTTTGCAACCGGAGTTATTGATCCGGCTAAGGTTACACGTGTAGCGCTTGAAAACGCCTCAAGTATTGCTGGAATGTTCCTTACCACCGAGTGTGTAATCGCTGACAAAAAGGAAGAAACTCCTGCTGCTCCTATGGCAGCTCCCGGCATGGGAGGTATGGGCGGTATGATGTAAGTTCCTGCCTTTAGATACACAAGAAGTATTTAACTTCTAAGTTGAAATTAGAGTGTGTTTGATATCAAGCACACTCTAATTTTTTCATCTGCTTATTTTTGTTTAATTTTGTAAGTAAGTATTGAAAATTAGTTTATAGTAAGTAAATGTATTGCTTATTTAAATTTTGAATCTTTTGGATGCTTTCTTGTTTTCTCATCAGTCACATAGCCCGCTATGCTCCTTCTTCGGAATCAAGAAATCATCTCAAAATATCCTAAAATTTAATATAAGCTAATTTCCAACACTTACTTAATTCAACAAGAATTAGATATGATTTCAATAAATAATCTTGGTGTTGAGTTTTCAGCACGTCCTTTGTTCAAGGATATAAGTTTTGTAATTAATAAAGCTGACAAAATTGCATTGGTCGGAAAGAACGGTGCCGGAAAGTCAACCCTTCTGAAGATATTGGCAGGACTCCAGACGCCTACTACAGGTGCTGTTTCAAAGCCGAATGAAATTACTATAGGATATCTTCCACAGCAGATGAAGCTTGCAGACTCCACAACGTTAATAGATGAAACGAAGAAAGCGTTTTCTGACTTGATGGATATAAGGCGAGAGATTGACAGTATAAATCTTCAATTACTCGAAAGGGATGATTATGAATCGGAAAGTTATAATAACCTTCTGTTGCGTCTTGAATATCTTAATGAACGGGTTGCCATAGAAGGGGCAGACAATATGGATGCGGAGATAGAACGCACACTTGTAGGACTCGGATTCTCTAAAAATGATTTTCTTCGTCCTACATCCGAGTTTTCTGGAGGATGGAGAATGAGAATCGAGCTTGCCAAGATCCTTCTCCGTCGTCCGGACGTGTTGCTGCTTGACGAGCCTACCAATCATCTTGATATAGAGTCAATCCAATGGCTTGAACAGTTTATGCAGACCAAGGCAAAGGCAGTGGTTCTGGTGAGTCATGACAGGGCATTCCTGGATAATGTGACAAAGCGGACGATTGAAATATCCTGCGGTAGGTCGTATGATTATAAAGTCAGCTATTCTAAATTTGTCGATTTGCGTAAAGAACGTGTTGAACAGCAGATGCGTGCTTATGAGAATCAACAAAAGCAGATTGCCGACATAAAAGATTTTATTGAAAGGTTCAGATACAAGGCAACGAAAGCAGTGCAAGTTCAGAGCCGTATCAAACAATTGGAGAAGATCGTACCCATAGAAGTGGATGAGGTTGATAATTCCCATCTAAGACTTAAATTCCCCCCCGCCTTCCGTTCCGGAGATTTTCCATTGATTTTAGAGAACGTAGGCAAGGCTTATGGTGAACATCAAGTATTTGATCATGCGGAATTTACCATCAGGAGAGGTGAGAAAGTCGCATTTGTCGGAAAAAATGGAGAAGGGAAATCCACATTGGTGAAATGTATAATGGGGGAAATTCCATTTACCGGAAATTTGAAGATCGGACATAATATAAAGATCGGGTATTTTGCCCAGAATCAGGCTCAGTTGCTTGATGAGAATCTAACTGTCTTTGAGACCATTGACAATGTAGCTGTTGGTGATATCCGCACAAAAATACGGGATATATTGGGTGCCTTCATGTTTGGTGGGGAAGACATTGATAAGAAGGTTAAAGTGCTGTCCGGAGGTGAAAAAACACGCCTTGCCATGATAAAGCTTCTTCTTGAACCTGTTAATTTCCTTATACTTGATGAGCCTACCAACCATCTTGACATGAAGACCAAGGATATTCTGAAAGAAGCTATACGGGATTTTGACGGCACGGTTGTTATTGTAAGTCATGACCGATATTTCCTTGATGGTCTTGTGGAAAAGGTATATGAGTTTGGAGGTGGTGAGGTAAAGGAAAATTTAGGAGGTATATATGATTTTCTGCGTAAAAAGAATATTGAACATCTATCTGAACTTGAACTTTCAAAATCTCCAACAGGTAAGGATAAGAAATCCGAGATAGGAATAGATAATCCCTCCATACAGCCGGATGTAGATCAAAAAAAAGAAGGTGTAGATTCAAGCCGGAGATTGAGCTATGCAGAGCAGAAGGAACGTGCCCGCATGATTTCTAAGGCTGAAAAAGCTGTAAAGAATGCAGAGGCGCGGATTGCCGAGCTGGAAGTAAAGCAAAAAGAACTTGAAGACAAGATATCAAGTGGCGAGACTGATGCCGATATTCTTGATGCTTATGCACGCGCCGGAAAAGAGATGGAAAATGCAATGTCGGTGTGGGAACTGGCACAAATGGACCTTGATGAAATCAAGAGTAAATACGAATAAGATTATGATGAGAAATAAGGAGCCCAAACATGGTGTTGACAAAGGGAATCTTGATCTCGGGGTGGATCCAAGACAAGACTTCTATATGTATGCCTGTGGAGGCTGGAAAAAGAATAATCCCCTTGGCGCGGAATATTCGAGATTCGGTACATTCGACCAATTAAGGGAGAATGCACGGAAGCAATTGAAAGAATTGATACTTAATCTTTCCGATGATCCGCAATCTAAAGTGAAAGGCACTAATGCACAAAAAGTCAGTGATCTATATGCATTAGGAATGGATAGCGCAAGGCTTAATCAAGAAGGTGCTGCACCTTTAATGCCTATGATCGAAAAAATCAATTCAATGCATTCCGAAGATTTTACCACTACCCTTGCGTGGCTTCATAATGGTCTTGGTGGCTCATTCTTTGGATCAGGAGTTGGTCCGGATGCTAAGAATGCTGATATAAATATTATGCACATAGGAGAACCCGGTTTAGGATTGGGTGATCGTGATTATTATATCGAGCGCAATGAAACTAATGACAGGATAATGGCGGCATATGAGAAA
>CAMYSW010000185.1:0-5430 GCA_947297425.1 uncultured Porphyromonadaceae bacterium | reverse complement strand
GAGGAAACCTTCAATCTCCAACTGCGGACGCAGACGGCTCTTGATGATACGCACCGTATTGAGCAACTGCGATATACCCTCCAAAGCAAAATACTCTGCCTGCACCGGTATAAGGACCGAATCGGATGCTGTCAAGGCATTGATCGTAATAACTCCCAACGACGGGGAGCAGTCAATCAATACATAGTCATAATCGTTTCTTACAGGCTCGAGAAGACGCTGCAACGTACGCTCACGGTCCTTGCGGTTCATCAGTTCAACCTCCGCCCCGACAAGGTCTATACGCGAACATATAATATCAAGCTTCTCTATTGATGAGTGCATGATAGCTTCCTTAGCGGGATAGTTGTCTACGAGACACTCATATATTGAAGCGTCGGTAGGTTGCGGTTGCATTCCGATACCCGAAGTGGCATTAGCCTGAGGGTCGGCATCCACCAGAAGCACACGCTTCCCGGCAACAGCCAGGCAAGCTCCGAGATTGAAGGCAGTCGTGGTCTTTCCCACTCCACCCTTCTGATTTGCGATTGCTATGATTTTTCCCATTCTGATATTTTGAGAATATCCTTAAGAAAAAGTTTAAACTATATTCGAAAAAAATACCAAATGTATCCGAAAAAGTCTCAAACACTTTCTTCAATTTGCAAAAATAAGAAAATTTCACCGCTTTCCCTAAAAAATACTCTTAAACAATTTTAATTTTAGGTTTTCAGTTTTCAGTTTTCGGTTTTCAGAGAATTGCAGTTTTCAGTTTTCAGAGACTGCGGTGTTTCGGTTTTCGGTTTTCAGAGAACTGAGAATGTTTGAGTGTCTCGATTGTCTGAAAACTGAAAACCGAAAACTGAAAACCAAACACCAATTATACAGAACTTTTTTACTAAATTTGCGTATTAAAAGAAAATTACACTTTATGAGTGACAATATAATAGACAATATAACAAAAGAAAACGGGAAAAAGGAGAGCTCTGAAAAGACCATTCACGATGCCACCAACTCCGAATACAAATATGGTTTCACATCCGATATTGACACGGAGATAGCTCCTCCCGGACTCAATGAGGATATAATCCGGTTTATATCCCAAAAGAAAGAGGAACCGGAGTGGCTTCTCGATTTCCGGCTCAAGGCTTTCAGATATTGGGAGACGTTGACCCCGCCAGAATGGGCACACCTGAAAATTCCACCTATTGATTTTCAAGAAATCAGCTATTATGCAGCCCCTAAAAAGAAAGAGCTGAAAAAGAGTATGGACGAAGTGGATCCTGAACTTGTCAAAACATTCAACAAGCTCGGGATATCATTGGAGGAACAGAAACAGCTTGCCGGCGTGGCAGTAGATGCCGTAATGGATTCAGTCAGCGTTAAAACAACCCATCGCGAGAAGCTTGCCGAACTGGGGGTGATTTTCTGTTCGTTTTCTGAAGCTGTAAAAGACTATCCCGACCTTGTTAAGAAATATCTCGGCTCGGTAGTTCCCTACCGCGACAATTATTATGCCGCACTGAACTCAGCCGTATTCTCCGACGGTTCATTCGTATATATCCCCAAGGGCGTGCGCTGTCCAATGGAGCTGAGCACATATTTCCGTATCAATGCTTCCGGCACGGGACAATTCGAACGCACCTTGATCGTTGCCGACGATGACGCATACGTCAGCTATCTTGAGGGATGCACGGCGCCTATGCGCGATGAAAACCAACTTCACGCCGCAATCGTGGAGATAATCTGCGAAGAGCGTGCCGAAGTGAAATACAGCACCGTTCAGAACTGGTATGCCGGCGACAAGGAAGGACGCGGCGGCATCTACAACTTCGTGACCAAACGCGGGCTATGCCGGGGACACCGCTCCAAAATTTCATGGACACAGGTGGAAACAGGATCGGCGATAACATGGAAATATCCTTCATGCGTGCTTAAAGGTGACGAGTCTATCGGTGAGTTCTACTCGGTTGCCGTCACCAACAACTGTCAGCAAGCCGACACCGGCACCAAGATGATACATATCGGAAGAAATTCGCGCTCCACAATCGTGAGCAAGGGAATATCGGCTGGAAAATCTCAAAATTCGTACCGTGGACTCGTGCGAATGTCGAAAGGAGCCTCGGGATGTCGCAACTTCACCCAGTGCGATTCGCTTCTGATGGGAGACGAATGCGGAGCACACACATTCCCGTATATCGATGTTCGGAACAATTCATCCACTGTAGAGCATGAAGCAACGACATCGAAGATCAACGAGGAGCAACTCTTCTATTGCCAGCAACGGGGAATCCCGATGGAAGAAGCAATAGGACTCATCGTTGGAGGTTACGCCAAAGAAGTGATGAACAAGCTTCCGATGGAATTTGCAGTAGAGGCTCAGAAACTATTACAAATAAGTTTGGAAGGATCTGTAGGATGATTGAAAGGATAGTTATAATAGACAATGTTGACCCGCAAGTTTTCTATGGAGTCAACAACGCTAATATAAATTTGATACGCAACCTTTTCCCTAAGTTGCGCATGGCAGCGCGAGGCAACGTTATCAAAGTAATCGGAGAGGATAGCGAAACTGCCGAGTTTGAAAAAAAGGTTCATGAGATAGAAGCTCATGCCTCGAAATATAACAAACTTGACGAGGAAGCTATAATAGACATCGTGCGTGGAGACCCGCCAAAGGAGGTAAACACTTCCGGAGTCATAATTTATGGACAGAACGGCAAGCCGATAGCTCCCCGCAATGCCAACCAGTCGCGCATGGTGAAAAGCTTCGAGAACAACGACCTCACTTTCGCCCTCGGACCTGCCGGAACAGGCAAGACATATATCGCTATCGCCCTTGCTGTCCATGCCCTCAAGAATAAACAGTGTCGTAAGATCATACTCTCCCGTCCGGCAGTCGAGGCGGGTGAGAAACTCGGTTTCCTTCCCGGCGACATGAAAGACAAGATCGATCCGTATCTGCAACCCCTTTACGATGCGTTAGAGGATATGATTCCCCAACAGAAACTAAAGGAGTATATGGAAGCGCAGACAATCCAGATCGCTCCTCTCGCTTTCATGCGCGGACGCACACTCAATGACGCGGTCATAATCCTTGACGAGGCTCAGAACACCACACGTCATCAAATGAAGATGTTCCTGACACGTCTCGGCATGAACGGCAAGATGATCATCACCGGCGACACCACGCAGATAGACCTGCCGCGCACCGTTCAGAGCGGATTGCTCCAGGCGCTCCGCATATTAAAGGGAGTGAAAGGCATAGGCGTTATCGAATATGAGAAAAAGGATATAGTCCGACATCCTTTGGTTCAACGGATCGTTGATGCCTATGAACATCGTGAAAAAGAAGATGAAAAAGAGGAGTGAGTCTTTAATGTCTCACTCCTCTTTTTCATATTTTCACAATTTATTATTCTACTGTTATTTTACAAGTACTTTCTTGCCATCGATGATATAAATGCCGGGACCGGGAATGCGGTCAAGACGCACACCTTGAAGATTATAGATCTGACGATCGTCTGAATCTTCTGTCATCTCAATCTCTGAAACAGCCGAATTGCCTGTGATATTGGGATAGAAGCTGAAAGTAATGCGCCCGTCAGATTCCCTTACGTCCGTTATGGAGAAGTAAGCGCGGGTGCCATCCTCGAAGAATGGATAGTCATTGTCGTCAGCAAGTCCGAAGCTCGTTCGGCGAGTGTCTGAACCGAGAGGGGCACGCTTTATCAATCCCGCACTACTCAATGATCCGTTGGGACGGAACACGTACAGCTCATAACTCTTTCCAAGGTTTCCCTGCACAAGTGGATTCACCCTATATACCAGAAGACCTGACGCCGGCAGCGAAGAATCCCACATATCGTTCCTGTCGCGATATTCGACCATGAAATATTCAGCCTTTTTCTTATCAGGAACTATCTTATATGTCACATTCCCCTCTTCCTTCGAAGAAAGTGGCAACAATGTATATTCCCCTGCATCGGTGAGCGTCACTACATCTGCCTTCGGCAGCCAATCGCCATATTCCGCCCCATATGTCATGCGGGTATATGCGGTGAAACCTTGTGGCAGATTCTGGTTATCACTCATCAGGTCCCATACATTTACCGGTTCAAGCTGAGGAGTGCCGCTGGAGGTGTAAAGGTCATAGGCATTAAGGGTATGCATCATCTCATGACAAAGCACACCGGTATTTATCTTTTGCGGAACCATCGACTTGTAACCGTTAGCTCCATCAAAAACTTTCAGATAATTGCCTACCTTGACCCCGTTGAGATATGCGGAAGCCCCCCGGTTGTTGGAAGGCCACAGCATACGCGACGCGCTTATGTCACTGTCGCCGCATATTATCAAGACAATGTTGTCAACTTCTCCGTCACCATTTGCATCGACAACGATCTTGTCATTTTCATCGACAAACCCGTCGCCATTGAAATCATATGAAGCTATCTTCTCATCCAGAAACAGGCACATGTCCTTCACGAGAGTCTTGATCCTTAAGTCAAGCATCAGATCAAGATCCGTATATCCGTCCGGATTGGAATTTCCTTTAGGCAAAAAATACCCTACAGGATGAGAGTCAACATATTCGAACGGAAGAATAGTGGATTCCCAGTCCATAGAGCCGTAACTCATATCGGAGAAGAAGTTGCGGACTGAGTTCGCACCCTCCTCCGTAGAGTTAAACATCTTGTCGTAATAATCGAAATCGTGTTCCCAAGCCTTGTCCGCTTCATCAGCAAACTTCACAAAACAGACAATATTCGCCATCTTGTAAGGCTCTGCAAAAACAGACATCGACGTTAAAACGACAACCAGTGTAGTGATAAACAATCTAATCATAAGCCACACTCATGACTGAACTGAACCCCCAATGTTGGACATGGTTTATATCAGTTCATTATAGTATTTATTTTATGATCACCTTCTCCACCTTGGAGCCTTGACGACGGATGTAAAGACCCGGCTCATCACCACTCACCTTCACACCCTGCATGTTGAAAAACTCAACAGGAGCGTTGGAATCTTCCATGCCGATTTCACCGACACTTGCACCTCCTGCGGGATATTCGGTCTGTGTGTATGTAAAAAGCCTGATACCTTGTACCAAAAGTGGATATTTGCTATTGTTCCGCATGGCACTGGTAACGCTCTTGCCTTTAGCGGTAGGAAGCTTAAACGAATTTGTTTTATTTGTCACATTCTGAATATCATTCCATTTAAATTGTGAAACTTTTGCAAGAGCAGTGTTAATCCAACCCATCTTTGTATATATCTGAATCACAGAGCAGTCGTTTATAGGGACTATTCCCTCTGATCCGTATAATCCCAAACAGATAAGATCATTTTCAGTGGATAGCGCAAGAGAATATTCCGCGATATCAGGGAGCTGAAGCATAATACCCCCTCCAATAGGGTTGTCTCCTCCATAAGAAAGCTTACCAT
>CAMYSW010000184.1:0-5443 GCA_947297425.1 uncultured Porphyromonadaceae bacterium | reverse complement strand
ACAAATTTAACACTTTACCCAAAAACTATGCACCGGGGTTTCGGCTTGAGCCAAAAAGATGAAAAATCCAACACGCGAGGAAGAACTGTCGTTCTACTACCTCTATCTGAAAAACTATCTGGCATCGTACCGCTTTGAGGGCGTTACCGAGACTATGATACGCGCTCGCGCTGAAAAAGCCGAGGAAACATACGAAAACGCACGCCGCAACGGTGCCGAGGTTGACGAGGCACACGAGATGTCAATGGCCGCACTACTTGAAGGCTACCGATATTCCGAATACGAGATAATTATGGATGTCCTTGAAGAAGAGTTCAAGGATGATGTGAGCGAGGAGATGCGTCCGTTCATGGCGACATTCCTCCTGTCTTTCGGAATGGTTGAAAATGTGTTTGACAGTTATGACATTCATGCAAACACGTTTGTAAACACCGCAACATATCACCTGCTTCGCTGCGAACTCACAGGCATAATCTCCATAATCCTCACTGAGAATGGCTTATAACCGTTTGCAGACGATGCGCGGAAACATCGAGGCGATACGCACGGCGTTTCGTCTCGGTGTTGAGAAGCGCGAACCCAGTGCAGAGGAAATGGAGGTGCTGGGCAGGTATGCCGGGTTCGGTGGGTTGAAATGTATCCTCAATGATGCCGACAGTCTTATGGATGCGGCAAAGTGGAGTAAATCGGACATTGAGCTGTTTGCCCCGACTGTAGAACTGCGTCAGCTTATACGAGAGTATTCAAAGGATGACCGAGAGTTTTCTCGCTATATGGACTCGTTGAAAACCTCGGTGCTGACGGCGTTTTATACTCCGTCGCCGGTTGTTGATGCTATCTTTGATACGCTCAAAGCCAACGGCATTGAGGTGAAGAGGTATCTGGAGCCGAGTGCCGGACAGGGTGTTTTTGTTGACTCCCTCATGCGCGATTATCCCGGTGCCGAGGCTATGGCTTTTGAGAAGGATTTGCTTACAGGCAAAATCCTTGAAGCGCTGCACCCTTCCGTTTCCACAAGGATTGAAGGCTTCGAAAGGATTGAGCAGGACTACAACGGCTACTTTGATGTGGCATGTTCCAATATCCCTTTCGGCGATTTCGCCGTGCCGGATCCCGTCTATGCCACGAGCAAGGAGTTGGCTTACAGACAATCGACAAAGGCTATACACAATTATTTCTTCCTCAAAGCACTGGACTCAGTGCGAGAGGGTGGATTGGTTGCCTTTATCACATCGCAGGGGGTAATGAACTCTGCTTCGCCATTTGTACGTGCGGAGTTGGTGAAACGTGCCGATTTGGTGACGGCATTGAGGTTGCCGAACAACACTTTCTCCGACAATGCCGGGACTGATACGGGCAGTGACCTGATTATTCTCCAGAAGCATAGCGGAAAAACCGTGTTGTCGGCTGACGAGGAATTTTTCGTCCAGTCGGTTGTTGACCGTGACAGCAAAGCTCCCACCAACAAGTATTTCACCGCATTTCCTCAGAATGTGATTTGCACCGATGCGAGTGTAGGCACAGACCCATACGGCAAGCCCGCGCTTATCTACAAGCACAGCGGCGGAGTAGATGGCATCGCAAGGGATATTCGTCTGGCTCTTGACGAGTCACTGAAACTGCGTCTTGATAATGAGTTGTATAATTCGCAGGGGATAAAGCAGCTTTCGCCTGAACCCGCCAAGCCGGTACAATCCACCCAGACCAAGAAAATATCGGAGACTCCGATAATGAGGCAGTACACCGATATGAAGAAGCGTCACCCCGATGCTATTCTTCTTTTCCGTGTGGGCGATTTCTACGAGTGCATGGGTGAGGATGCGGTGAAGTCTTCGGAGATATTGGGTATCACATTGACAAGGCGGATGAACGGCAAAGCCGGATCCATAGAGTTGGCTGGATTTCCGCATCATGCGCTCGACACCTATCTGCCCAAACTGGTAAGAGCCGGGCAACGTGTGGCAATATGTGAGCAGCTTGAAGATCCGAAGCAGAAACAACATGAGGAATTTAAGCCTACCGAGGTTATAACTCCGCAACAAAAGCCGGAAGTAAAGCCCGCGCCTGAACCCACCTCCGCGCCAAAGGAACCCACCAGAGAGATTGAGACCGACGGCAGTCCTGATTACAATGACAACCCGGACCCGCGATTATTCGCCTACAATCTTTTCGGTGAACTGGAGCCAATCGGAAAGCCCAAACGACAGCCGCGCCAACCGACACAGCCGAAGAATGAGGACAAACCGAAAGTTGAGCGTAAGCCGACGGTGGATATTTCTCCAAAGGTACAATCTAAGTTCCGTCAGCTTACCGATAAGGAGCTGGAGTTTTACGGTTCTCTCAACTGGGATGACAATCCGCCCATCAACGGTTTCTATGAAACTATGATGAGTATCGCCCACCGCCAACTCGCGGAGCATGAGGCGGCCCGAAAGGCGGAAGAGATTATAGCCAAAGACGCTGAAGTGGGCGTGAAGATTTCCCGTACCGAGGGCGATTTCATTCCGAAGCCAAGAGTGGCTGCATCAGCAGCTTCGGTATCGGAAGATAAGCCGGATATGTCACCCCGTCCTTTCTCGGAGGATATTCAGTTTTTCCACAAGAATGGCTCTATGGTCGTGGATAACGGTCAGGTCGGTTTTCTCTCGGAGGTCAAAAAGTATGGCGCATTGTTTACTCCGCTCCCTCTCAAAGCGGAACAAGAGAAACGTGCCATGCTGTATATCACTTTATCCGAAACGTATCAGCAACTCTACAATTACGAGGCTGAGACGCACGAGGCAAGCGAACATCTCCGCGAACACCTCAACCAGTATTACGATGAGTTCGTGACCCGATACGGCAACCTCAACGAGAAACAGAACGCCAAGTTTATCCTTATGGATGCCAACGGCCGTGACGCATTGGCATTGGAGCGTGGTGAGAACGGTATGTTTGTCAAGGCTGACATCTTCGACCATCCGGTAGCCTTTGCCGTTGATGAGGTGACATCAGTCGATACACCTATGGAAGCTCTATCAGCATCGCTCAATAAATACGGTGTTGTCAACTTGGAGTATATGCGAAGCCTTGTTGACATGGGCGAGGAAAAGCTCATTGAGAGCCTCGGAGACCATATCTATTATAACCCATTGGTTGACAACTACGAGATTGCCGACCGCTTCATCGCCGGCAATGTTGTCAAGAAAGCCGAGGACATTCAGGCATGGATTGACCGTGAGAACGACCGCATCAAGGGCTTTCCCGGATATGACGGCATCGAGCCGTATATCGAAATGGCGCAGGACTCGCTCAAAGCCTTGCAGGATGCGACTCCGAGAAAGATTACTTTCGACGAGCTTGACTTCAACTTCGGTGAGCGGTGGATACCGACCGGAATATACTCCGCATACATGAGCCACCTCTATGGCACTAATGTTACGATAGCCTATTCTTCCTCAATGGACGAGTATTCGGCAAAGGCTGACCGTGGCAACATGAAGATATGGGAGGAGTTCTGCGTGCGTGGATATTACCGCACATACGACGGAATGAACCTCTTGAAGCACGCCCTGCACAACACCGTGCCGGACATCAAAAAGTCTATAGGCAAGGACGACAACGGCAACGACATCAAGGTGCCGGACAGCGAGGCTATTCAACTCGCAAATACCAAGATTGACGAGATACGCAACGGATTCTCTGAATGGTTGGAGGCTCAAAGCCCGGAGTTCAAGGAAAGGCTTGTTGACCTCTATAACCGCAAGTTCAACTGTTTCGTGCGCCCGAAGTATGACGGCTCACACCAGACTTTCCCCGACCTCAACATGAAGATGCTGGGCGATAGGTACGGAATCAGCTCCATTTACCAGTCGCAGAAGGATTGCGTGTGGATGCTGAAACAGAACGGCGGCGGAATTTGTGATTTCGAGGTGGGCTGTGGTAAGACGCTGATAATGTGTATTTCAGCGCATGAGATGAAGCGTCTCGGATTAGCACACAAACCGATGATTATCGGACTCAAATCCAATGTTGCCGAGATTGCCATGACCTATCAGACCGCATATCCAAATGCCCGCATACTCTTCGCCGATGAAAAGAGTTTCAAGGCGGAGAACCGTGTGGCTCTCTTTAATAACATCAGGAACAATGATTATGACTGCGTGATAATGTCGCACGACCAGTTCGGAAAGATACCGCAGTCGCCGGAGATGCAGCAGCAGATTCTTCAGGCGGAGCTTGATACCGTTGAGGAAAACCTGAAGGTGCTGAAAGACCAAGGCAAGGACATATCGCGTGGTATGCTCAAAGGACTAATCAAGCGCAAGGAGAACCTGACTGCCAAGATTGCCACAATCCAGCACCAGATGGAGGAAAAGAAGGACGACATGGTGGACTTTAAGCAGATGGGTATCGACCATATCTTTGTGGACGAGTCGCATCAGTTCAAGAATCTGATGTTCAACACTCGGCATGACCGTGTGGCGGGATTGGGCAATTCGGAAGGCTCACAACGCGCCCTCAATCTTCTCTACGCTATTCGCACAATCCAAGAGCGTACAGGCAAGGATTTGGGTGCTACTTTTCTTAGTGGCACGACAATCTCCAACTCGCTCACGGAATTGTACTTGCTCTTCAAATATCTCCGTCCGAAAGAGCTTGAAAGGCAGGACATCAGATGCTTCGATGCGTGGGCGGCTATCTTCGCCAAGAAGACTACCGATTTTGAGTTCAATGTCACAAATAGCATTGTGGCGAAGGAGCGTTTCCGCTACTTTATCAAGGTGCCGGAACTTGCCGCTTTCTATAATGAAATCACCGATTATAGAACTGCCGAGGATGTTGGAGTTGACCGTCCGATGAAAAATGAGATACTGCACAATATACCTCCGACACCGGACCAAGAAGCCTTTATCCAGAAGCTGATGGAGTTCGCCAAGAGTGGCGATGCTCGGATATTGGGTCGTGCGCCGTTGTCGGAGACAGAGGAAAAAGCGAAGATGCTTATTGCTACGGACTATGCCCGTAAGATGGCTCTTGATATGCGTATGGTTGACCCCTCGTATGAGGATGACCCAAACAACAAGGCGAGCCACTGTGCCAAGATGATTGCCGAATATTACCGGAAGTATGACGCTCAGAAAGGCACGCAATTTGTTTTCAGCGATTTGGGAACTTATCGCCCCGGAGAGTGGAATGTTTACTCTGAAATCAAGCGGAAGTTGATTGAGGATTACGGTATTCCGGCACATGAGATAAGGTTTATACAAGAGTGCAAGACTGAAAGGGCGAGAAAGGCCGTGATACAGGCGATGAATGACGGCGATGTGCGTGTGCTTTTCGGCTCTACCTCTATGTTGGGCACTGGCGTAAATGCCCAACGCAGAGCGGTTTGTATCCATCATTTGGATACACCGTGGCGTCCCTCTGACCTCACTCAGAGGGATGGTAGAGCGATAAGAGC
>CAMYSW010000183.1:0-5465 GCA_947297425.1 uncultured Porphyromonadaceae bacterium | reverse complement strand
CAAGGGAGTATCCTCGGAGACAAGACCCGCATGGAGAAACTTTCCCAGCATCCCGATGCATTCATACGTCCCAGCCCTTCAGCGGGATCATTGGGAGGTGTGGCGCGCAAGACCCGCGAAACGATCGTGCTTTGCGAGGCTGCGGGATATAACAACATATTCGTAGAGACAGTCGGCGTGGGACAAAGCGAAACTGCCGTGCATTCGATGGTGGATTTCTTCCTGCTGATCCAGCTTGCCGGCACTGGCGACGAACTTCAGGGAATCAAGCGCGGAATTATGGAAATGGCTGACGGGATTGTCATAAACAAAGCTGACGGAGACAATGTGGAACGCGCCAATTTAGCGGCGGCACAATTCCGCAATGCACTCCATCTCTTCCCGCCGACACCAAGCAAATGGGTTCCGGAAGTGGTGACCTACAGTGGATATTATGAGCTTAACATTGACAAAGTGTGGGACATGATAGACCGATATTTCGCTTATGTAAAGGAAACGGGATATTTTGAACGCAAACGCAATGAACAGGCAAAATACTGGATGTTCGAGACAATCAACGAAGAATTGCGCCATAATTTCTACCGCCAGCCGGAGATACGCGCCCTGCTGGAGCAAAAAGAACTTCGTGTCCTCAACAACGAACAAAGCTCCTTCACCGCAGCCCACGATGTCCTCAGTCACTATTTCTCCCTCTTCCGTTAAACATACATCACATAGAATTAACCGCCTGATTTTTTAATCAGGCGGTTAATTTGTTATTTCTAAACAGCTTCTTAATCGGACATTATCACAATTTCAAGGGAAACATCGCCTGAAACATTTATATGATAGGTGCCGGCTTTGACACGTTTTCCCGTGCTGTCTTTAAGATTCCATTCAATATTTCTTAAATTACCGCTATTAAGCCTGCGGACCTCTTCTCCATCAATATTCCTGACAACCACATCCTGGCGCGGAGACAAGTTGCGGATAATCACATTGCCATTATAATCAGGTGTGACTTCACTGATATTTAGACTGGGAGTGTTCTCGCCAAACGATGTGCCGGCAATATCCGGAAACACTTCCGCAAGACCAAGCTTCGTGGAGATCATCAAAGAACGTGATGCAGGATTCCATCCAAGTCCATAAACCCTGTTTGAGGGAATCGGTGAGTTTGAGACGTTATATCTGGCGATAACGTCTCCACGATCGGAAGAAACGCCAACCACTCCTTGATTGTTGGTGGCTATCCACATGCGGCATTCATCATCAAAAACGATTTTATTCACATGACAGGATTCGGGAATTATATCGCCTGAATTGCCACCTTTCAATCTCAATGTCTCCCCCCGTATTATGCCATCTTTAACATCAGAAGCCGGGTCGAATACGAATGTGGAGTTCGTCGTTGATACCAATATTTCTCCGGAAAGAGGATCTTCCACAATATTATTGATCTGAGTAAACGAGGAAACATGGTCCGCCTTACTCCTGATCTTGGAGAAAATCTTGTATTCATCATCAGTGGTGTCGTCCAAAGTTCCTTTGTGATCCAATATAATTATATCTCCATCATAATTGTTGATACAGACAATTACCAGATTCTGATTCTTATGATGAGAAGACGCCACCACCTTACAGTTCCAATCAGGATAATTATCCACCGGCAACATTATCGTTTCCCAGTTATCCTGCGCATTTATTTCATCCGGAGATATGGAAAAAAGCTTTCTCCTCTTTTCTTCTGTCATATATTTCAATTGAGCCTTAGGTGACGAACCCTGAGATTCGAAAGCATTCGAATAAACACTCCATACAACGTTACGGCTATCACAAGCAGGTGGAGAAAAACAGCTTAACGTGCCCCATGTCTGAACAGGCACCACCGGCACAAAACCGGGAAAATTCTTGAACAGGTCATTTCCAGCCCCAAACCTTATGACATCCTTACCGATATCAGACAGATCCTGAAACATTATGCCTCCGAACATTGAGCCGCATACTATCCAGTCGGGATTAACCGGATCAACCAGCAACCCGTTTGGGTCATGAAGCGGAAACCTGTTTATATAAGCTGAATATACAGACTGTAAACCATTATTATTCATCACCGAGTTCGGGGGCTGATAGGCATGAGACTTGATTTGCCAACGACCCTCTTTATAACATGACAGCAATGGAGGATTCACTGGGGCATTGTATCCCAATTCCCATTCATGACCATGATTCATGACAAGTTGACCATAATCTTCAGAATATCCCATGTATGTAGATATGAATGCCGCAGGGGCTTCCGGTCTTATCGGATCTCCCTTATCATTCCATACAACAGACTTACCGGAATCCGATTCATCATATTCGGCACGTCTGCTTATGAACATCCCCCGATTCTTATAAGTCCAGAAATCTTTGAAATCCCATGAACCGAGAGGAATGGATGTATCATCCCGATTCAATTGAAAAACAGATGGCAAACCATCGCTTCCCGACACTGTCAGTTGCCATGCCTTTGTAGCGGAGTATAACAAATATCCCCTTTGGTTAGGAATTATGTTTGCCTCATAGCCGTTCACTAATGTATTCTCATTATCAAGGCAATAAAACACATCATTACATAATGTAGACGTGACCCATTCATTATTAACCAGATTTGCCGAAACAAGAATATTATTACCACGAGGCGTGCCCGACAGATATGCAAAACAGGTTGAAGAAAGAGGCATCAGAGCCAAAGGGGACTTTATTTCAGGGATTTTCTTAAACTCAGAAAACGATTGAGGGAAAGCATTATCCGATTCCCAAACCGATCCGTTAGCCATGGCAATCACCTTCGTCCCGACCCTGCATATCCTATCTATTGATTCGTAAAGGCAAGATTCTTCTTTGATTCTGAATGTAGAGGCATCAATGACTACATACCCGGCATCCGTAGCCACCCATGCATCACCGGTAGAGGGTTCAAAAGTTATGGAATTGACAATAGAAAAACCGGGAACTGAAGATTCACGAAGCCTGTTGATATAGCTGACCCTTCCGGAATTATCCACAATATCCAACCCGCCACCATTATATGCAACAATCATATATTTACCATAAGGCGAATAATCAGCAAGACGAATGTCGGATGAAGAAAGACAGACATTATCTGTAAGAGGACATATGCCCTTCTCGGGAGAACTCTTAACATAGCAGAATAAAGCCAGCGACGGGAAATCATAGCCAACAATATTCCTATGATAAATCTGCTGGTGAACAAGGAAATATGTTTTTTCAGGAGTATCCATAATCCTGACAGGGCTTCTGTCAAAAGCCGGATGCAGTCGCCATTCGGCACCATGCATACCCTGACATGCGGTCCAACACAACACCCAAACCGACAAAAGTCTTATGGCAAGATTCTTTACAGACATATTTAGCTTCATTATGAAGTTGTTTAATATGATCACACACTTAAGTAATCACACACTTACAACACAATTCACTTGTAAATATAATGCTTTATTCTCAAATTAAAAAATCAAGCAAAACATTACAGGATTTGAGTTTGAAGACAAGGAAACGTGCTTCGAAAAAAGAGTAAACGATAAAGACTCTATATATATGTCAATGTTGATTGGCTTAAGAAAACAGAACTCATCGGAGAACCGGGTTATGATCACTTCGTGGCTCGGACAGCTATTACTTTACGTTCAATGATGAATGGTTGAAAAAGCATGCCGATTTGTTTTTGAGTGATGACCTAAATAATTATCCAGGACAACAATATACACAACCGGAAAATATTATTCCAATATATTTTGTTATAAGAATAAAAATTACTACTTTCGTAATCAGAAAACAAATGTCTGATGAAAAAATATAAGGTTCGAGAAATTGTCAGAATGCTTGAAAAAGACGGTTGGGTGATGCAAAAACGCAAATCCGGAGACCACCGGCAATTCAAGCATCCGACCAAACCGGGAAGGTGACTGTAAGAGGTGCCGACAGCGAGGTTCTTGACCAATTCCTGCTGAACAGTATTTTCAAACAGGCTGGATGGAGATGATTTTCAGCCATAAAACATTTAGAATTATGGAGAATATAAGAATAGAGATTCATTGGTGTGATAAAAATTATGCCTGTGCATATGATTATCCGGATTTCGGTTGTGTCATTGTTACAGACAAGACACTCGAAGGAGTAAAAAGGGCTTTCATCGAGTCCCTGCAATGGCATATTGAATCTTCAATAGAAGACGGGGATTTTGTTCCAGAGTTCTTCCGCAATGGAGAATATACAATTGATTTTGAACTGGCAACATCCGCATTGCTTCGTTCTGCCGAACAGTTTACAACCATGGCTGCCCTCAGCCGCGTAACCGGTATAAACCAGCGCCTGTTGTCGAACTACGCAAGCGATGTGAAGCGTCCACGAGAAGCACAACGTTTGAAAATCTTGTCCGGATTACGGGAAATAGGCAATCGTATGCTCGCCTTGGGATAATATCAGACAGCCTTAAGATATTTCGCCTGTGAGGGTACTTCATTTATCATAGTACTATGCCGCGCATTCGTGCGCGGCTTTTTTTGTTCGGTTTAGTTAGAACTCTAAGAAGTTGTCACATCCGACACAGTCTTGCCGTGTCTATTACGTGTCTATACCTTTCTTAAAATTTAACGCCAAATGCTTGATATAAAAGCATTTGGCGCGTATTCTGCGGAAGGGACGAGATTCGAACTCGTGGTAGGATTGCTCCTACGTCAGTTTAGCAAACTGGTGGTTTCAGCCACTCACCCACCCTTCCAGATGGTTATGTTTCAATCCTAACCGGATTGCGTTTGCAAAGTTAATCTATTTTTCTTTATTTTGCAACATCTTTAACTCATTTTTCAATTTTCCGGACATTTTTTATCATAAATCTTTGCCAATGACCTTCCATAATTGTCAGTTCAATCCCGTTTACAGATTATTTCACGAACAACAATCCGTTTTGTATTTAGTCCTTACAGGATTATTGTCTGCGATGTATGGAATAATGTTTTTCCTGACACCTTGTTCGGTAGACGACATATAGTATCTTGAAAATTCTGTCGGAACAAAGGGCAGCTGGGAATATTTCATCTCTACTGTGGCAAACTGTTGGGAACACTGGCAATATGACACCGGAAGGCTATGCAATATGGCAGCCGCTCCGTTTTTAGCCCTATTCCCCAAGTGGATATATGCTGCGATAACATCGTTCGCCGTCTGGATAATATATATCGGCGGACCGATACTAACCAAGTCAAGGTTCATTTCTTATGCTTCCGCATTTTGGATAGTCACAGTAACATTCATTTTCCCCTGGTTTGATTTCATGTTCGGAATAATATTTTCCATAAATTACGTCTGGACATGGGCACTCGCCATAATATTTTTTTACTGGTTCATAAAAGCGGAAAGTATAAGACTGTAATTACTCACTGAAAAGTAGGCCAGGGCACTCATTAAAAAATGGGCCACCA
>CAMYSW010000182.1:0-5485 GCA_947297425.1 uncultured Porphyromonadaceae bacterium | reverse complement strand
TGTGATGATAGCCTTTTATTTAGCTGATTGTTCTGAAATCATCTGTCGAACCTCTATCTCATCTTCTTCATTACCCCAACCGCAAATGTGGATATGATAATTCTCGGGCAGATACTCTATAGCTGAAATAGAGGTCTGAGCCCCCCCCTTGTTATGGTCAAAGGTTCCTGCATAAATAACATGAATTCTGCCATCATCGAACTTTTTTACTCGTTTACGTTCTACCTGATAGGTGCCATAGATAACAACGGATGGCTTGTGATACTTATTGATCTTAGTATCCAAGAGGTCATTGGACAAAATGAAAGCATCAGAAATATCAAACATCTTGAACTCAAGATTTCTCCAATAGTCGGACATCTTAGACACATCAGAATATATCTCTTCAACTTCGAGTATAAGTTTGAAACTTTTAATCTTCTTTGCCCATCGGATGATATCAAAGTAACCAAGAGAATGATAGACAACTACAACATCATTCCTACTGCAATGTAACAGAAGGTAAAAAAACATATTGATAAGATGCCAGAGAACTTTTAACTTCTTTAGTAAGCCTTTGCTTCCTCCCCACGAAAAAGGAAGGTGTAACATGACACCATCACTTATCTGTTTCTTCTCAGACGGATAGATTTTGAAATTATCTTCCCTCACCTCTGAAATGGAACGTATATCCACCTGATATCCTAAAGAATTAATTGCCTTGGCAATATACTCCAATTTGTTGGTAGCGGAGGTGACATAATTCCTCTTAATTGCAGAATCTTGAGTATCGAAGTAAGCGATGTATTTAATGGAGTTCTGATACATTTATTAGTTATTTCTATTTGAACTTAATATTACTGATAAAGACACCCTCTAATTGACAATCTTCTTAATTTGTTTTTTATAGAATAAGTATTAATTAGTTTTATCCAACTCTTCGTATTTACTATGCCTATTCTTAAACTCTTACACTATCTCCTTCATCTTCTTGACTATCCGTATATCATCGTGAGTGAAAGTGAACAGAAGGAGTTAATCTTCGTTTTTCTTTGCCACCTCATAATCGTAACTGCGGACTTCGACAATCTTAATGTGTTTGCCCATATCGAAAACAAAAATCTCAGCTCAGTACCCATAGTACCTACTTCGAGTACGAGCCTACATACCTCAGAAATGAGCATAGAATAACGAATAATATCGGGATGAAGACAGTGGACACCTTAGATTGTGAATTTCATAAAAAGAGATTCTCGTTTCACTATACCTGCCCTATAAGTAACATACTATAATCTTTTAATAGTATTTTCTTCATTATATCAGACATTTCATACATCTTCTCGCAAAGTTAGTTCTTTAAAAAAGAAATCTGAATCCCAAATTCTGAAATACGATCCTCATTAACACGCAACTTTCTACGGAGCTGACAGTTATCAACAATCTGGTCATGTACCTGCGTACTGATTACTTATATGGACTTTTCTTCTAATGTCATAATGCAAACAACCTTATTAAAATTTCCGCCAAACCATTTTATTGACTATCCCAACATAGCTTTGGACCATTTTAACAACCTTTGTAGACACATTCTCATTTACATAATCAGGTACAGGAATACCATGATGACCGTCTTTACACAGTTCAACGGCTGTATCTACAGCCTGAAGTAATGACTTTTCATCAATGCCCGCAATAATAAAATCACCCTTATCAATTGCTTCAGGACGCTCCGTAGAGGTACGGATACAGACAGCAGGGAACGGATGACCAATACTGATAAAGAAACTTGACTCTTCAGGAAGTGTACCAGAATCACTGACTACAGCAAAAGCATTCATCTGAAGGCAATTGTAATCGTGAAAGCCAAGAGGCTCATGCTGAATTACCCGTTCATCAAGTTTGAAACCACTTGCTGCAAGGCGATTACGACTGCGGGGATGACAACTGTAGAGGATCGGCATATCATATTTCTCTGCCATGTGGTTAATGGCATTAAAGAGAGAAAGGAAGTTCTTCTCCGTATCGATATTCTCTTCTCTATGGGCAGACAAGAGAATATATTTACCCTTCTCCAAACCAAGGCGTTGGTGTACGTCACTCGCTTCAATTTCTGCAAGGTTATTGTGAAGGACTTCTGCCATGGGTGAACCTGTAACGTAGGTACGTTCCTTGGGCAGACCACAATCAGCAAGGTATCTTCTTGCATGTTCCGAATATGCCATATTTACATCACTGATAATATCAACTATTCTTCTGTTGGTTTCTTCCGGAAGACATTCATCCTTACAGCGATTACCGGCCTCCATATGGAAGATAGGAATATGCAAACGCTTGGCTCCGATAACACTCAAGCAGGAGTTGGTATCACCTAATACTAATACTCCGTCCGGCTTAGTCTGCACGAAGAGTTTATAGGAACAGTTGATGATATTACCACAAGTAGCTCCCAAATCATCACCTACGGCATCCATATAGACTTCAGGATCCGCCAACTTCAAATCCTTAAAGAAGATGCCATTGAGATTGTAGTCATAGTTCTGACCCGTATGAGCCAATATCACATCAAAATACTGACGGCACTTAGTGATTACCGCTGCCAGACGAATAATCTCGGGACGGGTACCGACAACAATTATCAGTTTCAACTTACCATTATCCTTAAACTTTATATCTGAATAATCTAATTTGGGTTGTTTTTCCATAATCATTTTTCTACTTTATCAAAGTATGTATCCGGTTTATTGGGATCGAATATCTCATTACAATACATAACTGTTACCAGGTCTTCCGTATCGGAAAGATTGATGATGTTATGGGTATAGCCGGGAAGCATGATGACGGATTGTATTTTATCACCATTCACCTCGTAGTTCAACACTTCCCCTGTACCTTCCTTCCGAAGCTGGATAAGACCGTGACCGCTGACCACTATGAATTGTTCCCATTTGGTATTGTGCCAGTGCTCACCTTTAGTTACCCCCGGCTTGGAGATATTAATACTTACCTGACCGCAGTTCAAGGTGTGTACGAGTTCCGTAAAACTGCCACGCTGGTCCACATTCATCTTCAAGTCAAAAATGGCCTTTTCTTTAGGCAGATAACTCAGGAATGTACTATACAGACGCTTTGCGAACGAGTCGGCAGGAATTTCCGGAATCATCAATGTCTGAGGCATTTCTACGAATTGATGCAACAAAGCAATGATTTCACCAAGTGTCACCTTGTGGGTGACAGGGCAATAGCAATATCTGCCGTCAGTCTTCGGTTGCACGTCAAGACCCTCGAACTCGCAATGATGCTCCCCGCCTTTCAATGCATGAATCATTTCATCCACAAGGTCATCAATATAGAGCAGTTCAAGTTCCACACTCGGGTCATTGACCTGTATAGGCAGGTCATTGGCAATGTTATTACAGAAAGTAGCTACCGCACTGTTGTAATTGGGACGGCACCACTTGCCGTAAAGGTTAGGGAAACGGTAGACCAAAACCTTGGAGCCGGTCTCTTTGCCGTATTGTAGAAAAAGATCTTCACCCGCCTTTTTGCTTCTTCCGTATTCGCTGTTACCAAAACGACCGGTCAACGAGGCTTGCGCACTCGAGGAAAGCATGACGGGACAGATATTATGATGTTTCTTCAGGGTATCAAGCAGCGTACTCGCAAAACCGAAGTTACCTTTCATGAACTCGTCATTATCCTTGGGGCGGTTCACACCGGCAAGGTTGAATACGAAATCGGCTTCTTTGCACCAATTATCAAGCTGTTCCAAAGTAGAGTCCAAATCATACTCGAATACTTCGGCAATCTTCAGTTCACCATAACAACGGGCTTTGCCGTTCTTGATGTTATTAAGCTGTGCACAAAGATTCTTACCAACAAAACCTTTGGCACCGGTTACCAATATTTTCATGATCTTATTACTGTACGAAGTTGCCCTCACCGCTCAACTCCTTCTTGATATAGTCCAATGCGGCAATCTTGGCTTTGGTTTCCTCCACGGTAAGGATTCGTGTATTATTTGAATTGAACTCTGTAAGAGTATTACGTTCTGTCTCGCCCTCTTTGAAATATTTGTCGTAATTCAAACCGCGGTTATCTGCCGGTACACGATAGAAGTTGCCCATATCCTCAGCCTTGGCACATTCCTCATTGGTCAGTAATGTCTCGTACATCTTCTCTCCATGACGGATACCAATAACCTTAATGTCTTCCTTCTTCCCCCCAAAGAGTTCACAGACTGCTTCCGCCTGAGTTTGGATGGTACAAGCAGGAGCTTTCTGAACAAGGATATCACCATTCTGACCATGTTCAAAAGCGAACAATACGAGATCCACCGCTTCTTCCAATGACATGATGAAGCGCGTCATTTTAGGCTCGGTCAATGTTACAGGATTACCGTTACGGATCTGGTCTATCCACAAAGGAATGACAGAACCGCGGGAACACATCACGTTACCATAACGGGTACAGCAAATCTTAGTTTTACCGGAATAACGGGATTTTGCAACAGCTATCTTCTCTTCAACAGCCTTGGTGATACCCATCGCATTGATCGGATAGGCGGCCTTGTCGGTAGACAGACAGATAACGGCACCTACACCCGCTTCGATAGCGGCTGTCAACACGTTGTCCGTACCGATCACATTCGTCTTCACCGCTTCCATCGGGAAAAATTCACAACTGGGGACCTGCTTCAAAGCAGCAGCATGGAATATATAGTCTACGCCAGGCATGGCGTTCCTACAAGACTGAAGATCACGCACATCACCGATGAAAGACTTAATTTTATGGGCCACATCAGGATACTTCACCTGATATTCGTGACGCATGTCATCCTGCTTCTTCTCGTCTCGTGAGAAAATACGAATCTCACCGATATCGGTACGAAGGAAACGGTTCAGAACCGCATTACCGAAAGAACCGGTTCCACCGGTAATCATAAGGGTTTTACCTGCAAAAATGCTCATAATATTATTATATTTTCTTATTATTAATCATGTTAGTCCTGCCCAAAAATATCCCGTGTATAAACCTTGCTCCTTACATTATCAAGACAGGCATCATAACGGTTAGCTATAATTGCATGGCTACTTGATGTGAATTCCTCCAAGTTATTTACAATCTTACTGCCAAAGAACAATGTGCCATTTTCAAGCGTAGGCTCATAAATAATCACTTCCGCACCCTTTGCCTTGATGCGCTTCATGATACCCTGAATGGCGGACTGACGGAAATTGTCTGAATTTGATTTCATAGTCAAACGATACACACCAATAACCGGCGGTTGGTTAGAAGTATCAGAATGGCTGTATTCGTTATTTTCAGAATAACCGTACCACCCGGCCTTGCGAAGTACCGCGTCAGCAATATAATCCTTGCGAGTCTTGTTCGATTCCACGATGGCAGACATCATGTTCTGTGGCACATCCTGATAATTAGCCAAAAGTTGCTTAGTGTCTTTTGGCAAACAGTAGCCACCATAGCCGAATGAGGGATTATTATAATG
>CAMYSW010000181.1:0-5490 GCA_947297425.1 uncultured Porphyromonadaceae bacterium | reverse complement strand
GCTGAAAGCCGTGTACGTCCGGAGACCCAAGCTGCTGAGAATGTATTTCACGATCTGGGTATCCTCTCGATGGTGTCTTCAGACTCTCAGGCTATGGGGCGTGTCGGCGAGTCTTTCATGAGGACATTCCAGATGGCTTCATACATGAAGCAGGTCAGAGGTAAATTGCCGGAGGATTCGGATTCTAATGATAATTTCCGTGTGCTCCGTTACCTCGCCAAGATAACTATCAATCCAGCAATATGCTATGGAATTTCTGATGTGCTCGGCTCGGTGGAAAAGGGTAAAATGGCGGATTTAGTGCTCTGGGAGCCTGCATTCTTTGGTACAAAGCCTGAGCTTGTAATCAAGGGTGGCTTAATAAACTGGGCGAATATGGGAGATACCAACGCTTCGCTTGTAACACCGCAGCCTAAGATCTTACGTCCGATGTATGGAGCCTATGGAGATGCATTGTTACACTCCCGCATCTCATTCGTCAGCCGAGCATCTATAGATGATGGCATAAAAGAAAAATATGGGCTTAAGAGTATTGTATATCCTGTCCATGACGTGCGTCAGATCACTAAGGAGTCTATGTTGCTGAATACTGCGACCCCGAATATTGAAGTGAATCCTGAAACATTTGAGGTGACTGTTGACGGCTATCCTGCAACGGTCCCGCCTGCAAAAGAGATTCCGCTTGCCCAACTTTATTGGTTTAGTTAATTATTAAGAGGTCCGGATCACAAATCCGGACCTCTTTCGCTTATTTTAAAAAGTTTCATAATCTAAATCATATTAAAGATTGTTATAAATATAAAAGAATAATTGCCCTTTAAGTAATTGCATAAACCATTGCTTAAATGACACTTTAACTATATCAAAGTTAAAATCATATGAAAGTATACACGGAGATTATCGGGAACATGAATAAGGATCCCGAATGGAATAAAAAGCTACAGGGAGCTGATGTGGATTATATATTTCTTGATCAATGGACAGCCCAGAAAAGCCGCTTCCTCGGCAAGGGTAGCAGTGGAGAGGAATATCCTATAGCTTTGAAAAGGCACACACAGGTAGTTGATGGTGATATTATAGAATTTAATCCTGAAGATAATAAGGCTGCAGTCCTGCGGATCGAGTTGAGTCCGGTTTTTGTGATTGACCTGGGTTCTCTTGCAGATAAGGATCCCGACACGATTATCCGCCGTTCCGTGGAGCTTGGACACGCGATAGGAAACCAGCATTGGCCGGCAGTGGTTAAGGGAACTAAGGTCTATGTTCCATTGACCGTTGACAAGAAAGTCATGCTGAGCGTGATGGAGACACATAATCTTGAGGGAATAACCTATGACTTTCAGAAAGGGTTGGAAATAATCCCTTATCTGGCTCCTCATGAGATCCGTAGGCTTTTTGGCGGTGTAGGACATGACAGCCACGGATTGAGTGACCATCATCACCATCATTCGGTACATTTACATTTCGATGAAAATGGAATAGCTCATGAACACTCACACTGACCCTGACATGATCGCGATTTCGCGACTGTTACAATTCACGGATTCCACGTTTCCTGTGGGCACGTTCTCTTTTTCAAACGGGCTTGAGACAGCATCGTTCGAGCAAATGGTGCATGACGCGTCTTCCTTGCATGCCTTTGCGGCATCGCAGGCATTGCAGGCTGCATATAGCGACGGTGTAGCGGCACTTCATGCCCATAGAGCTTTCCTGCGCGGGGATTATAATGGAATTGTGGATGCAGATCGTATGCTTATCATGTTCAAGATGAATGATGAAGCGCGACAGATGCTTAAACGCATGGGTAAGAAGTTTGCAGAACTCGCTGCTAAACTTTTTAAAGGAAACGAAATAATAAACCGTTGGCTCGACGATATAAAGTCAGAGTCGGTTCCCGGAACATTTCCCGTGGCTCAAGGAATTGCGTATGCTGCTGCGGGTGTTGACGAGAAAATGCTATTCAGTGCCCATCAGTACGGCGTGATAAATATGGTGCTTTCGGCTGCTTTGCGTTGTGTAAAGGTGTCACATTACGAAACACAGAAAATTCTTTTTGATCTTTCGGAGAATGTGGATAAACTTTATGACGAAGCTTCGGAGATGGAACTGAAGGATATGAATGCATTCTTTCCGGAACTTGACATTCTTGCCTCTCTCCATGAAAAAGGAAATATGCGTATGTTTATGAATTAAACAACTTCTAAATTGAAATATAATATTATGTCACAGACTTGTAGAATAGGAATAGGTGGACCTGTAGGCTCCGGCAAGACAGCCTTGATCGAGGCAATAACTCCACGTCTTCTTGAACTTGGACAGAAGGTGCTGATCATTACTAATGATATAGTTACAACTGAAGATGCCAAGCATGTGCGCAAGACATTAAAAGGTATTCTTCATGAAGATAAGATAATTGGCGTTGAGACAGGTGCCTGCCCGCATACTGCGGTGCGTGAAGATCCGTCTATGAACATAGCGGCTGTTGAAGAGATGGAGGAAAAATTTCCTGAAACCGATATAGTCCTGATAGAATCGGGAGGTGATAACCTTACTTTGACCTTCAGCCCGGCTCTTGTGGATTTCTTTATCTATGTTATTGATGTTGCCGCCGGCGACAAGATCCCGCGTAAGGATGGTCCCGGGATATCGCAAAGTGATATTCTTGTTATCAACAAGACAGACCTTGCTCCTTATGTTAATGCGTCTCTTGAAGTTATGGATCACGATTCCAAACTCATGCGTCCCGGTAAACCTTTTGTTTTCACTAACTGCATGACGGGGGAAGGCATAGACGAACTTGTGGATCTTATATTCAAGATGGCTCTTTTTGATAAGAAGGAGGGCTGATATGGAGCTGGCAACGTTGAGTTGCCGGTTGTTTGCATACATCATTTAATTAAGAATTATTTATGGTTAAGGGTGATAGATTCAGAACCTCCTCGGTGCCCGATGTTGATTTTTCTTCAGCACGGGAGATGCGGCAATATCTTAGGGAGCCGGAGCAGATGTATGTGGGCGCTCCCGGTAAACATGGCTATTTGCGTCTCGGTTTCGAATTGGACTCGGATGGCAAAAGCATATTGAGGGAGATTGACCGCCGTGTGCCCCTTATAGCACAGCAAGAGTTGTATTTCGATGAAGAAATGCCGCAGATGCCTTGCCTTTATATCCTGTCGTCCGGTGGTCCGAATGTTGACGGAGACCGTTATCAACAGGACATAACAGTCAGAAAGAATGCATTTGCCTGGATTTCGACCGGAGCTGCAACCAAGCTTGCGGAAATGCGATATAATTATTCCGGCATGGTGCAGAACATCGTGCTTGAAGAGGGGGCATATCTTGAATTTATGCCCGAACCGATATATCCATGCCGTCACTCACGTTTCATTTCGGATACCCGCATATGTGTGGATTCTTCTGCCACATTGTTTTATTCGGAGATATACATGGGGGGACGGAAATACTATAAGGATGGGGAATTGTTCGAATACGATATCCTTTCTGTCTGTAGCCATGGCGAACGACCCGACGGCGAGCAATTGTTCCGGGAAAAATTTGTGATAGATCCTAATGTCATTCCAGTAAGGCAGTTGGGAATTATGGGTGATTTTGATGTTTTTGCCAACGTGATAGTGATGACGCCAAAGGAACATGCCGACAAGATCTATGAAGCCATAGATGTGTTTATCGATAGCGATAAAAAAATAGCATGTGGCATAACCCATCTTCCCAATGATGCGGGATTGCTTTTCAAGGTTCTCGGCATGGAGCCGGGCCCTGTAAAAAAGACTGTACGCGATTTTTGTTCTAAAGTCCGTATGGAAGTAAAAGGGCATCCTGTCCCTCCCGAATTTCCATGGCGTTAATCTTTTGCAATCAAATGCCCCATATGAAACAATCATATGGGGCTATTTTTGTCATGTCGTACTTAATTATTGAAAATTATAAAACACAAGGGGTGTGTATCGTCTCGGAAACTGAAGTAATGATGACTCCGGCTTCTAAACTTGATTATGAAACGCTAAATAGTGTTAAATATTTAGATAAGGAAGATTTTTTGAATATCAATAGTTAAAAATACCATTATATTTGCATCATTATGTTTACAGGGTCTCGAAGGTTAACAATGTTGTTTGTCGGTATATTTTTAACCGGTGTTTTCATGGCATATTCGAAAGGTGCCATAATAGTTGATGCCGATACGGGGATACCTTTGCCTAAGGCTTCGGTATTTGACAGGAAAGGTAACCTTGTGGGAGTCTGTTCCGATGATGGGAAAATGCCATATGTGCATTCTTCTTCATATCCTTTGACTGTCAGGTATATGGGTTATGCAACTATTACGATAGATAAACCGACCTATGGCAATATCTTACTTCACCACGAGACTTATGAACTTCCGGAAATGACGGTTAATTCCAAGGATCATCAGGTTTTGCATATCTTGGGATATGTCAGGGAATATTCGACGCTTTCCACTTATTCTGATACGGTGCTTCTTTTTCGTGAAAAAACGGTTGATTTTATGCTCCCTACTAAAAAAGTTAAAAATTACAGGGGTTGGTCATTACCGCGTATTCTCGCCTCGAGATCATACTATCACCTTACTAATTCCGAAGGCCTTGACAGCGTGAGCAATCATTTTAACGAGCATTTCTCTTGGTCAGACTGGGTGGGAATATGTAAGAGTGCTTATGTTCCTCCGGTGGTGAGGGATGACAGTATAGCGACTTATACCGTATATGGAAAATATAGCCCGTCGATGGTGTGGAGAAGGACCGGAGACAATATTAATCTGGATATTGACGTGCTCGCCGATAAAGAGAATCAAAAATGGGTGCCTGAACTTTCCGAATTTCTTCATAATAAGGTTGATTGTAATAGGCTTACGTTAAAATATATCTTCTCGGGAGTTGACAGTCATGAAATATTGCCGGATAACATATCCGGTATGTCTTTCAATATTGAATCGAATGGAAGGAGACGTAATCTAAGACGAAGCTTGCGCACGGAAGATCCTATTTATGTTAATACATATGCTGAGCTTTATATTACTGATCGGGAATATATGACTGTTTCAAATGCATATAAATGGGAGAAGAAACCTCCGGTGGCAGATGAGATAGGCATTAACCCTCCTGCCGATGCTCCGGAATTGCAACATGCAATACTTGAGCTTGTGGAAAGGGTGGAGAATTTTGATTATGACACTCCCCGTTTGGATAAGCAACCGGACAGGAGGCTTGGCACGCCGAGTAAGTTCGCAACCGACAAGCCTGACGGATTGTTTAAACGCCTGCTAAAAGTATTTAAACATTAGTCGCTTATGTCCTGACCTAAACAGCCGTTTCTAAGTGGTAGAAAAATCAGAGTATTGGGATGTTGGTTCTGTGGCGCTATGAACAAACTATTGTCCATGGCGTTTTAGATACAGAATCATTTAATTGTCAATATGGATAAACAAAGACTTACCGCAGAAAACGGCAGGCC
>CAMYSW010000180.1:0-5512 GCA_947297425.1 uncultured Porphyromonadaceae bacterium | reverse complement strand
CTCCTCATATCCTCTGCAGTTTGCGGAGTTTTATCTGTTGGTTTTCCTTATCGGTGTCGCAATCGTGTTCAGTCTGTGTAAGTTCCCTTTGTGGAGCAAAGCGGGGTTATGCGCAATTATGATGGCATTGGTGTCCGTGCCCTCTTATGGAATCATGAAAAGGAAACGGCAAGCTGGGGAATGGGAACGGATGAGCAATATGATACGCTACAACCTGTCAGACAATATGATTGCAGAATGTGATTCCTTAATGGATGAAATGGGGTGGAGTGTCCGGTACCTTTTTGATTATGGGAAAGCGTTGCGTGGCAACGGACATTTTGATAAATCGAATATGGTGCTTAAGAAAGGTGTGGAAATCAGTAGTGACCCTATGTTCCTCAACCTTATAGGGCGTAATTATGAAGACAAGGGGGAAGTTGTAGATGCAGAGAAATATTATATAAGGGCGCGCAACAGGTTGCCGAACCGTCTTTATCCATATTATCTTCTGACAAAGCTTTATGCAAATGGAGGCGAGGGTTCTGCCGGTAAATTCAGAAAGGCATATGAAGAGGCAATGGCGCTACAGGTAAAAGTGGAATCACCTGCCACACGGGAAATGCGAAAGGAACTCTCTGGAATAATGAACAAGTGTAATACTTACTTAACCGACTGATATGATAACCTATAATATCATGAACGTAACGATAATCAAGACGATAGCCCTATCCATATTTTTTGCTGCAGCGACAGCGGGGTGTTCGTCAGATAAAAATAAGAGTGAAGAGGCTGCTCCGCCTGCAAAGACGCAGAAGCTTTCTGCCTCTACGGAAGGAGGCATGCCGATTGTGAAAACCATAAAACTTACAGAGAGGGAGATAACCCACGATGTCGTGAGCAATGGCAAGATAACCGCAAAGGAAACTGCCGACCTCTTTTTTCGCGCATCCGAACCCGTGAGCGAAGTCTGGGTTCGGGAGGGGCAACGAGTGAAGAAAGGACAGAAGCTTGCACGTCTTGATCTTTTCAAACTCGAATCTGAGCGTGCCAGACTGCTGTCGGAAAGGGAGAAAGCCTTGCTCGATATGCAGGACGTGCTGATAGGGCAAGGTTATGATCCCGCCGACAAGTCTTCCGTGCCCGACGAGGTTATGCGCCTGGCAAGGGTGCGTAGCGGTCTTGACGGAATAGAGACTTCGGTAGCTTTGAATAAAAAGGAGATAGAACAATCCACTTTAACGGCTCCTTTCGATGGCGTTATTGCCGATCTTAAGGTGAAGCGTTTCGGTCTTGCGGTAACTTCGGAGCCTGCTTGCCGCGTTATCAACGACGGGGGGATGCAGGTGGAGTTTCCGGTGTTGGAAAGTGAACTGTCACTTTTGAGTCCGGGTGATGTAGTGGAAGTTTCACCCTTCACGGGCGGGGAAACCTGCCGTGGCAAGGTGACGGAAATAAATCCTAAGGTCGATGACAAGGGACTTGTGAAAGTGAGGGCTTCATTGGGTGCCCGATCCGGAATGGTAGACGGGATGAATGCCCGTGTGCGTGTCAGCAAGAACCTCGGAAAGCGGCTGGTCGTGCCTAAGAGTGCGGTCGTGCTCCGTTCGGGCAGGGAGGTGGTCTTCACTTTGGAGAATGGTAAGGCTATGTGGAACTATGTCACTACCGGTATCGAGAATCTTGACAGTCGCGAGATTGTTGACGGCCTGGAGGCGGGACAGACGGTGATTATAGAAGGTAACGAAAACCTTGCTCACCAGGCTATGGTGAATGAGCAATGAACAATGTCTGATGGTTAGGTTCCTGATACAACGGCCGATTGCCGTGCTGATGAGTTTTCTGGCTCTGGTGATATTGGGGTGTGTCACGTTCGTGACGCTTCCGGTGTCGCTCTTGCCTGATGTCGACATACCTCGGATAACGGTTAGGGCGGATGGCGCTTCCCTCGGTTCACGAGAGCTTGAGAACATGGTGGTTGCCCCGCTCCGGCGCGAACTGATGCAGGTGAGCGGACTGTCGGATATCCGCAGTGAAACGCGCGACGGCTATGGCATTATACGCCTCACGATGGATTATGGCGTTGACACTGATCTCGCCTTTATCGAGGTGAATGAAAAGATTGACGCGGCGATGAATTCCCTTCCCCGTGATATAAGTCGCCCCAAGGCTGTGAAGGCATCTGTGGCTGATATCCCCGTAACCTATCTTCAGCTGACGTCTGCCTCGGAACCTACCCCCGGTTTCTATGATGTTGCGGACAATATCATCAGGCGCAGGCTGGAACAGTTGCCGGAAGTGGCGCTGGTGGATATTTCCGGAGTTCCCGGGAAGGAATTGCGTGTAACTCCCGACTATGACCGTATGCAATCGGCGGGAATAACTCTTGCGGATCTGGAGACGGCACTTAAGGACAACAATGCCGAACCGGGTAGCATGACGGTTCGTGACGGCTATTATGAATATAGCATCCATATATCAGGAAAACTGCGCACTCCGGAGGATGTGGAGAATGTGCCCATGATGAAGAACGGGCGCATGCACCGCCTTGGGGATTTCTGTGAAGTGGAACTCACGGAATCTCCTGCGCAAGGCTATTCACTGTTTAACGGACACAGGGCAGTCACCATGGCTGTTATCAAGCATGAGGCGGCGAGCATGGCGGAACTTGACAGGGCGATCGATAACACTATCGGATATTTCTCTTCTCAATATCCCGACATCTCCATAACCAAGACCCGCAGCCAGACGGAACTTCTCGATTTCACAATAAGCAACCTGCGCCAGAACTTGATTTTGGGTCTTGTGCTCGTTTTCCTTGTGTGCGCTCTATTCATGCGCAACTGGAGGATGCCTGTGGTCATCGGCTTTACCGTCGTGGTAGCCGTGATTATAACGTTTCTTCTTTTTTATCTCTTCCACATCTCTGTCAATATCATTTCTTTGGCGGGACTTATACTTGCCGTCGGCATGATGATTGACAATTCGGTTATCGTGGCGGAGAACATCATGCAATATCGTAAACGGGGCTATTCCCTGGAAGACAGTTGTGTGCAAGGCACAACAGAAATGATCACTCCCATGCTCAGTTCCTCGCTGACCACTGTCGCTGTCTTTTTACCTCTCGTTTTCATGAGCGGCATTGCCGGAGCAATATTTGCCGATCAGGCGTTTTCTATCACGGCGGGACTGTTCTCCTCTTACATAGTGGGAATAACATTGTTGCCGGTGCTTGTCTCCATAATGGAGAAGAGGAGAGGCAAGAATGTGCAGGAAGTGGAAGTTGACAGATCGGGTGAAAATGGTAGGGGTTGGTATGACAAGGGTATTGATTTTATCTTTTCCCATAAGATGGGGACGGTGTTGTTTGCCATGCTTGCTGCGTTCGCCTTGGTGCCGCTTGTCAAGGCGCTTGATGTAGAACGTTTGCCCTATATCGACAGCGCGGAAACTATCCTTTCAGTAGATTGGAATGAAAATATAAATATCGATGAAAACCGCAAGCGTGCCGAAGCGCTTGCCAAAGCTGCGGATAATGAAGAATGGGCGGCTTTCGTTGGCAGGCAGGATTTCATGCTCGGTGATAATGCAGAAAGGGGATCTTCCGAAACTGAGTTTTATTTCAGGGTTTCAGCTCCGGATGAATTGCAGACGTTCAAGGATTCCCTGACATCTTTTTTACGGCGGGAATATCCTTTCGCTGTCAGTAGGTTCAGTGTTCCGTCGAATCCTTTCGAGCAGGTGTTTTCTTCGGATGAAGCTTCTTTGGAGGCGCGTTTTATGACCGGCTCTGCCGGTGGAACGGTAGAAAAGGCGGCGCGTCTGCGCAGTGCGGTGGAGGGAGCAGCGGGAGTCCCGGTGAAAGATATTCCCCGACAGGAGATAGTGGAGATACGCACGGATCCGGAAAGGATGCTTCTCTATGGTGTCGGCGCTTCTGATGTGCGCAACACGATCGATGTGACGTTCAAAGGTTCACGTGCCACTATACTGCGTTCATATCAGGACTATATACCCGTGAGGATTTCAGATCGCGGAATCTCTCCCGATGAGTTGCTTGCAACGGCTCTTGTGCCCTCCGCTGTCGGAAAAGACGGTAAGACTGACGGCATACCGTTGTCGGCATTGGCTCATACGGTAAAGCGTGAAGCTTTGGGAGTTATCAATGCCTCGGGTTCGGGTGAATACCTACCGATGGAAATTGATGCGGATGCTCGTGACGCCAGAGGAATAATGGAGAAAATGAAAGAGGTTGCCACGATGGAGGGTATTCCGGACGTATCGTTCTCAGGTTCGGTCTTTTCCAACCAAAGGATGATGAATGAGCTGACGGTGATTCTGTTAGTGTCGCTGCTTATGATGTATTTCATCCTTTGTGCGCAGTTCGAAAGTTTTGTCCAGCCGCTTATCGTGTTGGTGGAAATCCCGATCGATGTCTCTTTTGCATTACTCACCCTCTGGGTCTGCGGGGAAACGCTCAACCTTATGTCGGCAATCGGAATAATTGTAACATGTGGAATTGTGGTTAACGATTCTATCCTTAAGCTGGATTCGATCAATGAATTGCGTAAGGAGGGGATGCCTCTCGCCGAGGCGATCCATACCGCCGGAAGACGACGGCTCAAACCGATCCTTATGACTTCGCTAACCACTGTCTTTGCGATGGTTCCGGTGCTTTTCACTTCAGATATGGGTTCTGAATTGCAGCGACCTCTTGCCGTTGCAATGATCGGGTCCATGGTGGTGGGAACATTGGTCAGCATTTTCGTGATACCGCTTATTTATTATCTGCTTTACAGCTCTCGCCGTTTGAAGAAAGCAGGTGCATTAATTGAGAATAATTGAGAATATGATGATAGGAAGATTGATAATGACTGTTGCGTTGATTGCCGGTAGCTTGCTTGCCCGGGGGGAGGGCAAGATGGTCTTTTCGCTTGGGGATGCCGTGCGACTTGCCAACGATAGCTCCCTGAATGCTTTCCGCAACCGTAACCTTTATGCCTCCGGTTATTGGGAGTGGCGCACGTTCAAGGCTAACCGCCTTCCGGGTCTTTCCCTAAACCTGACTCCGGCACAATATTATCGCTATATCACCCAGCGTTATGATTCGCAGCAGGATGTCGACGTGTTCCGCAGCCAGCAGATGTATACTGCCTCCGCGGGGCTGACCATGACACAGAACGTTGATTTCCTCGGCGGATCGCTATATCTTGAAAGCGACCTTGAATATATGCGCAACTTCGGCACGATGAAGGGTAATCAGTTTTCATCGGTGCCCGTGAGGATCGGTTACCGGCAAGACTTGATAGGTTACAATGCGTTCCGTTGGGAGAAAAGGATAGAACCCTTGAAATATGAAAAGGCGAAAAGGGAGTTCGTATATAACATGGAGACAGTTTCTGAAGAGACGGTGAGCCATTTTTTTGCCCTCGCATTGGCGCAGACGGAACTGCGTCTTGCAAAAGAGAACCTTGCGGCGAGCGATACGCTCCTTATAATAGGGGAACGGCGTTTCAGTATCGCGGCTATATCC
>CAMYSW010000179.1:0-5515 GCA_947297425.1 uncultured Porphyromonadaceae bacterium | reverse complement strand
GAATATGTAGCAAAGGCTGAGCGTCAGCGTATCAAGGAGCAGAGAGAGAAAGACCGCAAGAGAGCGGAGGAAGATGAAGCCAAGTTTGAGGAACTCAAAGGCAGATACACGGGATTGGTGATGACAGACGGAGAAATCGTTGTCCATACCCTCAACTCCGTAGCCGAGTATTACGATGAGGGAAGCCGTCAGCACATCTGCGTAGGTTCATCGTCCTACTACCTCAAAGAGAACACATTGGTATTCACCGCCAAAATTAAGGACAAGACAATCGCCACGATTGAAATCTCCCTCAAAGACTACTCAATCATCCAATGCAGGGCATTCGCCAACAAGGTCTGCCAATATCAAGACCGCATCGCCAAAATCATCAGCGATAACATCAAGATGATAGTCGAGAGAAAGAGAGCATAAGTTTAACCCGACCTCCACCGCACCGGTGGAGGTCACAACACCCCACCAGTTATGACACGCATGACACAAAACGGAATATCGACCACGCAGAGAGGTCAAGAGCAATACGAGACATTCTACTCCGCCCACCGAGGCAAACGCATAAGCCGAGTAATGTATGATTATCGTACCGAGGGCGGCGAACTATTCTCAGTGGTGGCACCGACCCTAAAAAAATGCCGACAGAAACGGGACGAATGGCTCTCCAAAAAGAAATAGCCAATAGTCGTAATAAACGCCAAGCGGAGCAACCCTGTGAAGAGTTGCTCCGCTGTTTTACGCTCAAAATCCTAAAAATTTCGGCCGCCTTTGGAGGCGGCGAGGAGCAACTTACTATTCCAAATTTCAGGATTTTTCGCTAATTTTGTATTCCCAAATTCAAAAAATAATATGACAAAAGCAGAAATAGTAAACGAGATAGCCAAGACAACCGGCATTGAAAAGGCGAATGTACTCGCAGTAGTTGAAGGTCTGATGACCTCAATCAAATACAGCCTCGCACACGGCGAAAATGTATATCTCCGCGGCTTCGGTAGCTTCATCGTAAAAGAACGTAAGGAGAAGACCGCCCGCAATATCTCCAAGAATACAACCATCATAATTCCAGCTCACAACATCCCGGCATTCAAGCCCGCAGCCGAGTTCAAGAAGGAGGTGGCAAAGTAAGATGGAACATGAAAATGAGAGCGCAGTCGAAGAACTGACGGATACCTGTGAATACGGTTGTCATTGCGATGGTGAATGTCCTTGCCACGAGAAGCTGCCGGAGATTTTCGATGAAAGTGATATTGACCGTATCATTGCCAACCTGAATGACTGGGATTAAAATGGTATCTGAGAAACTGAGTCGTTGTCCGTGGTGCGGAGACGACCCTCTCTATGTGAAATATCACGATGAGGAATGGGGGCAACTCGTCACGGATGACCATACACTCTTTGAGTTTCTCACGTTGGAAAGCGCACAGGCTGGATTGGCTTGGATAACAATCCTGCGCAAACGTGAAGGCTATCGTGAGGCATTTCACAACTTCGATGTTGAGAAAGTTGCTGCCATGACCGAAGAAGATGTTGACCGATTGATGAAATTTGGCGGAATAGTCAAGAATCGCCGTAAAATCCAGTCAGCTATTTCCAATGCCCGGCTGTTCATCGAGATTCAGAAAGAGTTCGGCAGTTTCTTCAACTATCTGAGGTCTTTCTTTCACAGTGATTTCCCAGTTGTCAACCATCCGGCAACAATGGCCGACATCCCAGTTACTTCACCTGAGTCTGACGCAATAGCGAAAGACATGAAACGCCGAGGATTCAAATTCTTTGGCTCAATTATCTGCTACGCCCATCTGCAAGCAACGGGTTTTGTCGATGACCACCTCATTGACTGTCACTGTAAGTCCGGTCACTAACAAATCGCTTCACAAAGGCGTTATCTCTATATGGCACGATATTCTAACATAATGATTGGAGGCATGTCCTCCTGCTATATGAACGGTCGGCAAATCTCAGTCATTGACGGTGAGGTTTATGTCGATGGAGTTCACTATGTTCCTGCTGATGGGGAACATGTGACAAAAGACGACCCGTTTACTCCCGGTAAAATGGTGGAACATACCTTTGAAGTATCCAACGATTACGATTCAATCATGTCAAAAGGATTCTTTGATGTTGTATTCAAGCAAGTTGACAAGGATGAGGCTTGCGGAGTAACCGGTCGTCTTCCGGAAAATCTGATAAAGAAAATGGAAGTTAGGGTTGAGGCAGGTACGCTTGTCATATCAATGAAGCCCGGAAGTTATAATCTTAATTTGCTGGAGACTTCGACAATTTATGTCTACAACAAGACTCTAAAAGATGTATCTTCATCCGGAAGTGGCGATTTTACTATTGAAGGAAGTTTAGATACTGATGGTAAAGATTTCTCGGCAAGAACATCCGGCAGTTCAGATTTCAAGTCGGGCAAGATTAAAGCGACTAAAGCCAATGTTTCGATAAATTCATCCGGGTCCGGCGATATAGACATTGATGGAGCGGATTGTCAGATATTCTTGGTCGGCATATCCGGTTCGGCGGATGTTGACTGCGGTACGGTAAACTCCAAGATGTGTTCTATCAGCATCAAAGGCTCCGGCGATGTCTCTATCGACGGAAAGACTGACACGGTCGAATTTTCGATTGCTGGCTCAGGCGATATACAGGCCGGAGGCTTCAAGGCAAAATCGGGCAAAGCCTCCGTAGCCGGCTCCGGTGACATAACCTGCAATGTCGAGCGATTGTCCGATAGAGTCAGAGGTTCTGGCGATATTAACAACAGGTACTGATTATGGCATCGAGACGGACGATAATACAAGATTGGATGGTGGCGCAGAAGTGTCACCATCTTTCTGACATGCAGGTGCAGATGGCGCGTGAACTTGGGTTCAAACCTGATTCACTTCGCAAGATTGACAACCATAAGCAAGAGCCGTGGAAAACGCCACTGCCACAGCACATTGAAAATCTATATGAGAAACGTTTCAAACGTCAAAAGCCTGAGGTCGTAAAATCTCTGAGACAGCAACTCATAGAGGACGAGATAAAGCGCAAGGCTAAGAAGAAAGCCAAAGATGCCCGTCGCGCAGCAAAAGCAGCGGAAGAATCGCAATGCAGTCCCGAAGTGATTGAGGATTCAGAAGATATTGTGCAATTAGGACTTGACAGTTGCGGAGATTGAATTATGCCGATGTGGAATCCGTGGCATGGTTGCCACAAGATAAGTGCGGGATGCAAGCATTGTTACGTTTATCGTGAGGATGCGGCATTTGGCACAGCCACACCGTCAAATGAAGTGCGTAAAACCGCATCTTTCAATCTTCCGATAAAGCGTGATCGAAAGAAGAATTGGAAATTTCCGTCAGGTACGGAGTTTGCGCTGTGCTTCACCTCCGATTTTCTGATTGAAGAAGCCGATGAATGGCGTGATGAAATCTGGGACATTATCCGCCAACGTGCTGATTGCACATTCTTTTTCTTTACAAAACGCATAGAGCGTCTTATGAAATGCCTACCGGAGGACTGGGGCGAAGGTTACGACCATGTCGGTATCGGTTGCACGGTGGAGAATCAAGACCGTGCGGATTATCGTTTGCCGATATTTCTCTCATTGCCAATCAAGCACCGCATGGTTATTGTCGCGCCAATGATAGAGAAGATTGACCTAAGCAAATACCTCAATTCTGAATTGATTGAGGAGGTATCGGTCGGTGGTGAATCCGGCAAATATGCCAGACCTCTGGACTTTAACTGGGTTCTTGATATGCAAAGACAATGCCGTGAGGCGGGAGTGTCATTCAACTTTCATCAGACCGGCTCATATCTGATTAAAGACGGCCGTCAATACCATATTCCGAGGGAACATCAGCATTCCCAAGCCAAAAAAGCCGGATTGGATTTTGATTTCTGATTAATTTTTTGAAAATTCGTAAAGTTGTATCATCTTTTGCGACATGATGGGGATAACTTTGCATCAGAAATCAAAACCAATATACAATGAACATGATTAGTAACAACGAATTCCTTCAGAGCGTGCTCGAAAGCGCGGCTTGGAAGAAGATCTCCGAGAGCGAGACTCTAAGCATGGAGATTCTCGAAAAGTATCAGGACAAACTTGACTGGGATGAAATCAGTGAGAACGGCAACATTCTTTGGACTGTTGATGGAGTTAAAAAATTCAGCCGCCGTATCAACTGGGCTGAGTTCTCATATCGCTGCCCCGACGCTTTTATTTGCGAAGCAACCCTCCGTGAGTTCCGCGACAAGTGGGACTGGAAGAGGATTTCTGACCGTGACGTTGTTTACAACAATTGGGCTCTTCTTGACAAGTTTGCCGATAATATCGACTGGGCTTCCGTAATCACCAATTGGAATATCGAGAAACCCGAAGAGTTCCTGAACAAGTTTCAAAGCCGTATCCCTATGGCAAAACTTCAAGACTCACGCCTTTGGGATGCAATGGTAGAGAAGCGCACAAAACAACTCATGTCGGATGTTATCGGCGCAAAATAAGCAAAACATACTTGGCTACGCAGATAGATTGCGTAGCCAAGTTGTAAATTTGCAGCCGGATTTCAGTGAAATTTTGTCAAGTCTTGAAATTCAATTAACTTTGCACCCGAAAACGAAAAAACACAATGGCTATACTTAAAGAAATATCATCAACATTGCGCCATCAGAGCCGACGCACAAGCAGCTTTAGCTATTGGTTTAGCTTTAGCTATCGCCTCGTATGCTCACGATGGTCGCAACGATATTCAAATAGTTATTGTATGAGTTGACATTCAGACATCATCATCAATAAGGATATATCGGGAGGCCGTCAGAAAGCTTTCCGATTTTTTGTGCCTTGTCCGGCAATATCCTTATTGGTTCGGCATGGCACGTATTCAGATAATCCAATTCATTATGGATAATTCAGACTTTTATCATCGCCATGCCTGCAACCACGAAGTGCTCGCTGGCACCTTAAAAAATCAACACCATGCCAGCAAACAAAAACGCTCTTATAAGATACAAAACAATAGACCGGTGCCTGAGAAACAGGTACAGACGGTGGACTCTGGATGACCTTGTTGAGGCTTGTTCCGATGCCCTGTACGAAATGGAAGGCATCCTTCGGGGCGTCTCCGTCAGAACAGTTCAGGCCGACATTCAGATGATGAGATCCGATAAACTTGGCTACAATGCTCCAATCGAAGTTTACGACGGTAAGTTCTACAGATACGCCGAGGCTGACTATTCAATCTCTGAGTCGCCCTTGTCAACCGACATATGCGAGCTTATCTCGCTTGCCGTTGAACGGCTCGACAAATGTGATCTTGATGAAAATCATGAGATTGGCTCACTTCTCATAGATACCAAGGAGAAACTCCAGCACATGCTCGCGTTAGGATAAAACGAAACGCTCCGGTTAGTAAAGAGAATCAACTAACTGGAGCGTTGTAATTGGACGCTAACGTATTATTTTCTTTCATCAAAAGTGAGAATGGTAAGAATTACCTCTTTCACATCATGTGACTGTGAAAGTATATAC
>CAMYSW010000178.1:0-5516 GCA_947297425.1 uncultured Porphyromonadaceae bacterium | reverse complement strand
GCGTGACACTACGGAAAGGCCGGAAGCTTTGTCAGCTGGGACAGTAAAACTTGTCGGTACGAATTATGATAAAATAATCTCTGAAGTTTCTGCCTTGCTTGATGACAAGGAGCACTATGACACTATGTCAAAAGCTGTGAATCCGTATGGAGACGGATTGGCTTGCTCTCGAATTGTTGAAACGTTGAAATAATCACTAATAATTTTATGAAAGCTTGTTTTATGGGCCTTGGTTATATCGGGCTCCCAACTGCTATTATAGCAGCTAAACACGGTATTGAGGTTGTAGGTGTTGACATCAATCCGTCTGTTGTGGAACAAACTAATGCCGGTCACCTCCACATTATCGAACCAGGTATGGAGGATATGTTGAAAGAGGTTGTTAACGATGGTAAATTACATGCAGCAACGACTCCGGAAGAAGCAGATGCGTATTTTATGGTTGTTCCAACTCCGTTTAAAGGAGACCACGAGCCGGATGTAAGCTATGTTGAGGCTGCTACAAAGGCTGTGATACCATTGCTGAAGGAGGGTGATCTTTATGTTATTGAGTCGACTTCTCCAATAGGAACAACAGAGATGATGGCTGATATTATATATAATGAACGTCCTGAATTGAAAGATAAAATATATATTGCTTATTGTCCGGAACGTGTTCTTCCTGGGAATGTCATATATGAACTGGTTCATAATGATCGAGTAATCGGCGGTTTAACACCGGATGCAACTGACGAGGCTATTAAATTTTATTCTCTCTTTGTTAAAGGCTCTCTGCATAAAACAAATGCCCGTACGGCGGAGATGTGTAAACTAACAGAAAATTCAAGCCGTGACGTGCAGATTGCGTTCGCGAATGAGCTTTCTCTGATTTGCGACAAGGCTGGTATAAATGTATGGGAACTTATTAATCTTGCTAACAAGCATCCTCGTGTGAACATACTTCAACCACGATGTGGTGTTGGAGGGCATTGTATAGCTGTTGATCCTTATTTCATTACTGCAGATTTCCCTGCAGAGTCAAAGCTGATAGCGGATGCTCGCGAAATCAATAACTATAAGGCTTTCTGGTGTGCGGAAAAAGTTAAGAACTCTATGCTCGAGTTTGAAATTAAGCATCATCGCAAACCTGTTGTGGCAATGATGGGGCTTGCATTCAAACCTAATATTGATGATTTGAGGGAATCTCCGGCAAAGCATATTGTGTCAAAGGTGATGCAAAGCTGTAATAATGCTGATATTCTTGTTGTGGAGCCAAATGTTGTGGAGCATAATGTTTTTAAACTCACAGACTACATGAAGGCTTATGAAGAGGCGGACATCATCGTTTTCCTTACTGCTCATGATCCTTTTAAAACGTTGCCGTGGAATGAAGATAAGATAATTCTTGATTTCTGCGGTATTTATAAGAAATAATATAAAGAACTGATCGATAGTAAGTATTGAAAATTAGGTTATAATAAGTAAATGCATGTTTGTTATAAGCTAATTTTCAACACTTGCTTATGAGTGCTTAGTAATGCCTATATCGGTCAGTTGCATTTTAAGATATGGCTGAATACAACTACCTAATTGTCGGTGCCGGGCTTGCCGGTGCCACTATTGCTCATGAGCTTACTAAAGCCGGCAAACGTTGTCTGGTGATCGATAGGAGGGCGCATATCGGGGGTAATGTCTATACGGAAAGTATAGATGGAATAAATGTACATAAATACGGAGCACATATCTTCCATACATCTGACAAGAGAATATGGGATTATGTAAATTCGTTTGTGGAATTCAATCGTTATACCAATTGTCCTGTCGCGCAGGCCCCCGACGGGAAGTTATATAACCTCCCCTTTAACATGAATACATTCTATCAGATGTGGGGTGTGAGAACTCCGGCAGAAGCTCAAACTATGATAGAGCGTCAAAGACAGGATGCGATTGAGCGGATGATAAAAGATGGTGTCACTGAACCGAGGAATCTTGAGGAGCAGGCACTTACTCTGATCGGGGTTGACATATATGAAAAACTGATCAAACACTATACCGAGAAGCAGTGGGGACGTGCCTGCACAGTGCTTCCCGCCTTCATTATCCGTCGTCTCCCGGTTCGTATGACTTTCGATAACAATTATTTCAACGATTCCTATCAGGGTATTCCTGTCGGTGGATATACAAGACTCGTGGAGCGTATGCTTGAAGGGATTGAGGTGAGACTCGGTATTGATTATCTATCTTCAAGGCTTGAACTTGATGCCTTGGCTGATAAGGTGGTATATACAGGAGAGATTGACCGCTTCTATGACTATCGGTTCGGGAATCTCCAGTACCGTAGCGTCAGTTTTGAGACGGAACGTCTCGACACGGCAAATTACCAAGGCAATGCGGTCGTGAATTATACGGATGCAGAAACACCTTTCACAAGGATCATAGAGCATAAGCATTTTGAAGTATTCGGGAATGAGGTTTATTCAAATCCTGTCACCATTATATCCCGTGAATACTCACGGGAATGGAATCCAGGTGATGAACCTTATTATCCGGTAAACGATGACCGCAACGCTTCCCTCTATGCCCGATATAAGGAGCTTGCTGATAATGAGGACAATGTGATTTTCTGTGGAAGGCTTGCCGAATATCGCTACTATGATATGCATCAAGTTATTGCACAGGCATTGAATAAGGTGAAAGAAATCCTTTGATGGCATCCAAAGAGAAAAATCGCCAGATGGCGTTGCTTACAGTTTTTGCTATGATATTGGTCGTTATCGGGCATAGCGAAATTAATGAGTATCAAAAAGAATTTTGGATACGTAAGTGGGCATATAGTTTTCATATGCCCTTGTTTTTCTTTATTTCCGGTTTCCTATTTTGTCTGACTAATCCTGTTGATAAGTTAAATAGAATCTCTTATTTTGAATTTATAAAGTCAAAGGCAATAAGGTTGTTGGTTCCGTTTCTATTTATCAATACGATCATATTTCTTGTAAAGACTATTATTGTCAAAGATCCAGGTGAACTGTTGACTCCAGTTACATTGAGTTGGCATTCTTTTATTAATGTGACGTTATTTCATCCTGTTGGGTTTATGTGGTTTTTGCCAACATTATTTACAATTTTTATATTGGTGTTTCCTTTTTGGAAATGTGTTAAGTTGTCATATGGTATGAACCATAACATGCTTAAAATTACCGGTTTGATATTAATGGCAATAATCACTGCAACAGTGATAGGGCAATTTTTGCCAATGATATTCTTTATGCAGATATCCAATGCGTTGGATTATATTCCTTATTTTTTAACGGGGGTCTTATATTGTGAATGTAAACCATTGATTGATAAAATAATATATAAATTTAGGGGGGTGGTAATACCACTGTTCCTCTTTATTTCTGTTACTTTGTTGACAACTGGTGTTGTTGCTTCTTTATGCGGTATTATATTTAGCGTATCGCTGGCATTATTATTAGAGAAGAAAGTTACCCCGTTTATTGTAAGTCTGTCATCTTTTTGTTATACGATCTTTTTGTTGAGCTATTTCCCCCATGTTTTTGTTAGGGGACCTTTGGCGCGTATTTTACCGGATGTTAGTCCATTGATTTTATATGCGCTTTCATTCATATTGGGTTTCTTCATTCCAATAGGGATCGGTATCTTATTCAAAAAAATCAAACCAAGTTGTAAGCCTATAAGTAAACTGGGTTTGCTTATAGGCTTATAGCTTTTAAATCAGAACTCTTTTAGGCGAGTTATATATCTTAATTAAAAGTAAAAACGATTATAATAATGGAAAAAGAACTTGTGTCTATAATCACCCCGATGTATAAAGGCGCATCGTTCGTAGGTGAGACTATACAGAGTGTTCAGTCTCAGGGTTGGACTAATTGGGAGATGATAATCGTTGATGACTGTTCCCCTGATGGAGGAGCGGGTATACGTGAGGTTAGGAAGTATACCTCAGATCCGAGGATAATACTTATAGAGAGCAAGGAGAACAGGGGGTCCTCTGGGGCGCGGAATATTGCTCTGGGTAAGGCGAGGGGACGGTATGTGGCATTCCTTGATTCTGACGACATCTGGCATCCGGATTTTCTGGAAAAACAGATGTCGTTTATGTTACGTCATGACGCACCGCTGGTGTTTTCATCCTACCGTAGGATTGATGAGGAAACAAAGGAGGATCTGTTGCGCCCGTTTATTGTGCCGGAGAGGGTGTCTTACCGGAGTCTGCTCAAAACCTGCCCGATCTTCCCCTCAACTGCTATCTATGATACGTCCAAGACCCGCAAGATCTATTTCAATGAGGATCTTGGTAGTATGCGCGACGATTATGTCTATTGGCTTAAGATGTTAAAGGATATCGAATATGGCTATGGCAACCCGGAAGTCCTTGTGGATTACCGCATGAGGAAGTCTTCTGTCACCGGCAACAAGAAGAAGGTTATCAAACCTCAGTGGAACGTGCTTTATAAGGTTGAGAAGCTCGGCTTTTTCCGGAGCCTTTATTATCTACTCACGTGGTGCAGGATCTCATATTTCAAATATCGTAAGTAACAATATTTCTGTGTTAAATAATGTTGGTGTAGATACCTAACATATCAGTCAAAAAGCTCAGAGTGTGAGCCAAGACGCAGGATATAAACTATATCTGATGACTCGTCTCTCCGTATAAGTAAATAGTCAGGTCCTATGTGGCATTCCATACATCCCTTATATTGACCGGAAAGAGGATGGGGTAATTTTTCGGAAGGTATCTGTTCTCCTTTTGCCATTATATTAAGAATTTTATTTAATTCTTCAATTCTTCAATCATTTTAGGGCGATGGCGATAACGTTTAAAATCTTTTTTAAACTGATGGGAGAAACGAATCTTTTTCATTACTCTATGGATTTCACCATGTTTTCAATGGAGGAGAGATCTACCTCACCGGCATATTTACCCATTTTTGACTCTTCAATGGCAAGTTGAGTTTCAGCATTGGGTTGATGATAGACAACATCCATTAGAACGGATTCTACATAATTATTAAGACTGCGGTTTTCACGTTTTGCAGCAATCTTGAGACGGTCAATAAGGTCGGTTTTAAGCCGGAACATAGTTGGTTTTCTTAAAGTTATTTCCATAAGTAAGTATTTAAAACTAAGTATGACTTGCAAATTAGTTAATGCATATTTTTAGCGGATTTTCGAGGGATTTAATAGAGTTCAGAAAGGAGCAATGCGTGCATTGTGACTGATGGAACTCTCTTAAATTACCGGAAAGACGCAAAAATATGCATTGACTAATCAATACATTAAATAATTTCGATGTCATACTTATATTGCAAATATAATACGTTTGTATATCACATACAAATTGTATAATAGAAAAGTTTAGTTAAAACATGCCTATTAAGTATGACACGCAAATTAGTTAATGCATATTTTAGCGGATTTTCGAGAGATTTAAGCGAGTTCAAGAAGGAACGATGCGTGCATTGTAACTGATTGAACTCACTTAAAGCACCGGAAAGACGCAAAAAGATGCGTTG
>CAMYSW010000177.1:0-5532 GCA_947297425.1 uncultured Porphyromonadaceae bacterium | reverse complement strand
AAGGCATACTTTACATATAATGGTATCTCCGACAGGGTCAGGATGCACGTGACAAGAGGAAATATCCAGCTCCTTGACCGTCATTATCTCGGGGGTTGCTATGAGTGTGATGTCTGGGACTCGTCACCTTTTGAGAAACTGTATCTTTTTGGTGACTACTATGATGCCCCAGCAATATACGCCACGGAGAGAGACTATAACGTTACCTGTAATATACTACGCGATTATCTCGGAAGTATTACACATCTGATAGATTCAAACGGGTATGTTTTACAGGAAATGAGCTATGATGCTTGGGGAGGACTCCGCAATCCCCTGACACTTGAGAAATTCGATAAGAGTCCGAACGGCGATCCTGAACTGCTTCTCGGAAGAGGATACACCGGTCATGAGCATCTACCTTGGTTCGGACTTATAAACATGAACGCGCGCCTATACGACCCACTTACAGGACGGTTCCTCTCCCCGGATCCATACATCCAGATGCCAGACTACCTGCAATCGTTTAACCGCTTCTCATACGCCCTGAACAACCCTTTCAAATATGTCGACCGGGACGGGGAGTTCCTGTGGCTGGCAGTTGCCGCCTTTGTGGGAGCCACGATAAACGTTGCCGTTCATTGGAACGACATATCATCTGCGAGCGGATGGAACATGGTAGGCAGGCTTGCCGGATATGCATTCACGGGAGCCGTGGCGGGAGGTGTCAGCGCAGCAGTGGGGGTTGCTGTTGCCGGAGCATTGGGAGGAACCATGATGGGGGTGGCGGCAGGTACCACAGGTTTCATCAACGGAGCTATCACAGGTGCATCGATGGGTGCCTCTTCGGGATTCATTCTGGGGACAGGCAATTCACTGATGTATGGCAATGACTTCGGCGACTCCCTGCTGGATGGTCTTAAGGAGGGAGCTATAGACGGTCTTACCGGTGGCGTGACTGGAGGTGTCAGCGGCGGTGTCAAAGCCTTGAACCAGAGCCGCAACTTCTGGACTGGAAAATACTCGACTAGAATGCTTGTACAAAGGGCCGCGACCAATGCCGAACTCCATATCGGAGGAAAGGGACATGCAGCGGGGTCAAGGAAACACAAATATGCGACCGATGTATTAAAAAGATACCAAAGTATGGTTGAAGAGAGACATTTGACATTTGGTGACTCAAAAAAATTAGATGGAAAGAAACTGATTCTTGATGTACTTGATAATAAAAATCATGTTATTTATGACTGGAAATTTGGATATCCAGACAAAACACCATTCATGCTTAACCAATCCATACAGATGCAAAAATACAGAAAGGCATGGGGATATCCTACAATAATAATAAAACCATAATATGTATGATAGGATTTGAAGAAATATTTAAAGAATGGCAAAAGAGATTCCCATTATTGTCGAAATATACTGACCGCACCCTATTTTTTATACTCAAACCATACATGGCAGGTTTGAGATTATCAAAGCCACGATTCGGTACGGACGAATACCGGGTATATCTTGAAATCATTCCGTTATGGGAAAACGATAATAAATCGTTTGGGATTCCCCTATGTTATCCTGTATTAAAAATTAAACAAGGCAAATGTTTATGTCCTGATATTAAATTTAAACTACATGACTCTTTGTTTCATGAAGCTGTTGAATCTGCAGAACATCAATTTGGTATTATTCTTAAAGAGGAAGTTCTCTATAAAGAATTAATGATTTTCATTGATAGAATAATATCATCATTTCAACTAAAGCATAATCCCTATGATTGGATTGACGTTTTCAAACTCCAATTAGGACTGGCAATGTATTTTGACAAACAAAATTTATTGGATTGCATACATAACAACATTATGCAAGAGATAAGTTATTGGACACCTAAAAATATAAAATACGGTGATATACTATCTGTCGAAGAATGGCGTAAAAAAATTTATACGGGACTTGAAGACAGAAACAAATTCATGGAAGCTATTGAAATGAATTGCCAACGTCCTAAAGTCACTAAACTTAATGTTGCTCACATAATAGGAATAGACGAGTACACTGTTGACGAATACACTAAAAAAGATGTTATAGATCTCTCCTGGCGCGAAAGATTACGCTCTTTCTTTTCCAAATAAATAATTCTAAGCGATGAAAACTTTTGAAGAAATATTCTCGGAATGGCATAATGAATTCCCTTTTCTTAAGAAATATTCACCATCCACCATTTATCAGAAAGTCGGTCCGTTCCTACTCGGACTAAGGATAGATAGGCCTTGGGAAGAATGTTATCGCTTATATTTAGAAATAATGCCCCTTTGGTTTACAGAACGAAAAAGATTCGGATCTGTACTTTTGAGCGATGAACTATATAATATAAAAAGGTTACAGGACCTGATTGATTACAGGCATCACGATTTCTATTTTAAAGAAACACTGGAAGATGCGAAAAGACAATTTGGATTAGTGCTGGCTCCTGACATTCCACTTAATCACTTAATTGAATATATTGAATCGACATCTGAAAGGGAACTGGGGTTCAAACATTTAAAGCAATTAGGTAAAAGTCTTATTTTTGAACTTGAACTCGCAATCGCCGTATACTTGAATAAAAAAGATATGTACGATGATGTTTGGAAACACATTATCAAGGATTCCTCAAAATGGGATGCCGAATACTTTAATGAATGGACGAAACTGACAATTGATGAATGGAAAGAATCAATGCATTCCAAATTCGATAACCGGGACAAATTTATGGAGACAGTAGAATGGAACTACCAACGTCCCCGTGTAGCCAGACTTAACACCGCGAATATCACCAGAGTTGACGAATATACTGAATACATCCCAAAACTTTCTTGGCGCGAAAGATTGCGTTCTTTCTTTTCCAAATAAACCCATGGCGAAACGAATAATAATAATAATAATATAAATGTCACTTAATATATTTTAAATTGAAGATATGAAAGATATTTTTAATGGAAAATTTTGGTCACTCCTCATGTTTATGCTTATGTTTCAGTTAAGCGGGGAATGTCAAAACATACGGTTCACCTATGATGAAGCGGGGAATCGTATCAGGAGAGAGACGGTACAGGTAGAGGAAGTCAATGAACAGGAGAAAGAGATGCAAAAGTTCCTAAAGGGAGACCGAATCGACAAAAATATCAGCGTAACTGCAAACAAATATACTGATTCAATACACATTGACATTAAGGATGAAAATTTTACAGGGCCCTACAACATTGACATATACGACATTGCTGGCTATAAAATGCTCGGTACAAATGCTACCACCAATATATATGACGCGGACATAAGCCATCTGCCCGACGGCATATATATCGTAGTGGTCACATATCAAGGGAAAACAAATGCTTGGAAAATAAAATATTCAAAATAATAGTACAAAATAACGGAAGGCATCGAATTTGATTCGATGCCTTTAGTAGATGATAAAAAATTAAAATTATGCTGTTAAATACCTAATTTCAAGTGGTTATATTTGCAAAGTCCCTAAAAAACTAGTAATTTAAAGGAAAAGATTGACCGCTTTTTCACATGAAAATTACTAATTCTAATTCCAAAGACTTGATCAAAGTTAACCAAATCCTTCCGATTATGCAAGAGCATTTTGGACAAAGTTTGAATCTGGCACGCATAAAGCTTATGGCGTTGCTCCTCCATATAGTGGTTGTACATCAGGAGAGGGATACCCTGTGTCCTTTTTCTCACGGTTGCCCAATCCGGCTGAAATAATTATCTTTGCGCTTATAAAAAACTAAACCCGATAGCTTGACGAGTCAGGGGCTACCGGGAATCAACACTGCAAAAATAGTGCTTTCTTTTAATTAAAACAAATTCCGACTCATAAAAGATTGTAAAGCAAGTGAAATTCGCCGATTTTCAGAACATATTGTCCTCGGAAAGACTTAACAGATACGTTGCTGCCTGTGACAACGATACCCGAAAAGCCATGTCGCTATATCGTATGAACCTCAATCTATCGCAAGAGGTCTTTACTTTGCTGAGTTGTTTCGAGGTGGCTTTGAGAAACGCGATAGACCGGGAACTAACGGCTCACTTGGGGGCGGACAGGCTTCGTAACTCAGTATTGAACGGCGGTATATTTGACATTCCGGGTTGCCGTGACAGCGCAAGAATCATCACAAAGGCTTACACCAGATTGCAACGAAACGGAGAATACTTCCACCACAAACTCCTTGCTGAAATGGAGTTTGGTGTGTGGAAGTATATGTTTGCCAATCCCCAATATCGGGCTACAGGTCAGATACTGCTGAGAATATTCCCGAACAAGCCTCGTTCATCGGTGGCTGTTCAGTACAACAACGCTTTCATATTCAATGAGCTTGGCGGCATCAACATTCTGCGCAACCGTATAACCCACCATGAGCCAATCTGTTTTGCCCGCCGTCAGCCGCGCATCGGCACTGTCTATATCCTCAATGAGTATCAGACACTTCACAAGCTGTTCATGTGGATGGGGATAGACAGCCATTCCTTATTGTATGGTCTTGACCATGTGCAACAGGTATGCAATCGGATAAATGCATGTAACCGAATGTTAAACCGATCAGAATATTGAAACATGGAAGAAAGGCAAAGTCGCTTGTCAAGTATTGGGTGAAGAAGATTGTCACAATACTTCTGAGACCAACTTACACACCTAAATTCGATGTCTTCAAATTTTTGTCATGTCGCACTTAAATTCAAAATAATAGTCCAAAATAACTGAAGGCATCGAATTTAATTCGATGCCTTCAGTTATTTTGGACTATTACAGTTATAAGTAAGGGATTTTAAAGTTCTGGTGAAACAGCCGGAATTTCGTTTGAGGTAGCAAGTGAACCGGGAACTTCATAGCGGTATTTAGCCTCCCAACCGAGAGCAGATGCTCCAAGAACGGCGGCATCGCTTTCTTTCAATTCAGAAAGGAGGATTTTTGCTTTACCCCTGAAGATGGGAAGAACATTCTTATCATAAGCTTCTTTAAGTGGCTTCATCAACAAGTCACCGCTCTTTGTCAAACCACCGAACAGCACAAAAGCCTGCGGACTTGAGAAAGCCGTCATATCTGCCATTGCTTCACCAAGGATCTTACCTGTAAACTCAAAGATATCCTTCGCAATCTTGTCGCCCGCGATAGCGGCATCATAGACATCTTTCGATGTGATTTCCTCGATATCAATATTACGGAGCAGCGATGGTTCTGTCCGCACTTCAAGAAATTCGCGTGCCGTGCGCGCAACACCTGTAGCAGAACAATATGCCTCAAGACAACCTGTGCGACCACAGCCACAAACACGACCGTTATTGCGCTTCATGATTACATGTCCCAACTCACCCGCAAAGCCATCATGACCATATACGAGCTGACCATTGATCACGATACCCGATCCTACACCCGTGCCGAGAGTAACCATGATAAAATCCTTCATACCTCGAGCTGCACCATATGTCATTTCGCCAAGAGCAGCTGCATTGGCATCGTTAGTCACAGCAACAGCTGTCTCTTATACACATCTGACGCTGCCG
>CAMYSW010000176.1:0-5572 GCA_947297425.1 uncultured Porphyromonadaceae bacterium | reverse complement strand
GGCTTTGACAGTGACGAGGAGCGCGAGAGTAGAATCAAGTCCTCCGGAAATACCTATCACGGTATTCTTGCAATGTATTGCCCGTAGACGTTGGGCAAGTCCCCACGCCTGTATGGATGAAATCTCGTCGCAACGCTCACGAAACTGCTGCGGATCTCCGTCAGTGAAAGGATGGGGAGATATGTAGCGGAGCAGCTCTCCATTATTATAAGATTCTTCAGATGCGAATGAAGGCATCTTTAGAATTTCATAACGTTTGTTTGAAGAATCATTGAATGTCGAATACTTAATTCGGTCATTCCTTATCATTTCAATATCAATGTCCCTTATTTCGATCTTCGAACCGAGACTGAATCGCGGTGATTCCGCAAGGATCGCTCCGTTTTCTGCAATAATGCAATTTCCGGAGAATACGAGATCTGTAGAAGATTCCCCAAGCCCGGCAGATGCATATACGTAGCCGCATCTGCAGCGTGCGGACTGTTGTGCTATCAAGTCTGTAAGATAACGGTGTTTGCCAGCAAGTTCGTTTGTTGCAGATAGATTGAGGATTATCTCAGCTCCTGCCATTGCCATATCGCAGCTTGGCGGAACTGGCACCCACAGGTCTTCACAAATCTCGATTCCTATTTTAGCTCCTGCTATTTCAAAAAGTATATTGCGTGAAACGAATGTCAATTCCGAGTCAAGATAGCAGCGCTCGTTGCATTTTGAACCTTCTGAGAACCATCGTTTTTCGTAAAACTCATTATAATTGGGTAAATGAGTCTTGGGCACGGCTCCGATTATTTTTCCTCCATTAATGACAACTGCACAATTATAGATGTCGTTTTTAACTCTTAATGGAGCGCCAACAACTATTGTGACATTTGTATTGAGAGAAAATAAAGCTAATTCCTGAAGGGCAATTTCTGTTTCTTCAAGAATATTCTGTTGGTAAAAAAGGTCAGCGCATGTATATCCTGTTACCGAAAGTTCCGGAAACAATATGATGTCCACATCCTTTTTGTCGGCTATGGCTACCTGATTCTTAATTTCGTTTATGTTGAAATCCACATCTGCAGGTTTTACTTCGGGGGAAGCAGCAGCAACGCGGATGTAACCTAATGTGTTCATCTTTTGGTTATTAAGATTCTATTGTTAAAATATTGACCAAAAAATTTATATTTAATGCAAATTTAACGAAACATTTTTATAATTCTATATGTTTTTTAATTGAAATTAGCATCTATTGAGGCTCGTTTCGTTAATATAGGAAAATATAAATAGTTTTAAATATCAAACACCAGTTATGAAAAAAATAACCGTATTGGCAATCGCCATTGTGACAGCTTTAGGGGCATTGATGCCCATTCAGGCTAATGCACAGAAGGGAGAAAAGACTCTTGGTCTTATGGGTGGTTTTGCAACTTATAACAACGGAGGTTTCACCGATGTTTATTTTCAGTATACGTTTGCCGATCATTTCCGCATAGCACCCGATCTTGGGTACGTCTTCCGTAATGATCATAAATCGGCATTCGTTCTTGACGTGGACATGCATTTCCCTTTCCGTATTGCAAGAGGTTTTGCCGTTTATCCGCTTGCCGGTTTCACTTTCAATAACTGGTCATACAAGCATGGTGACAGCGCGAGTCGTGCGGGAGCTAATTTCGGTGCCGGTTTCGATTTATATCTCACATCTTATCTTAAGCTTACACTGCAAGGTAAATATTCACTTATGAATGACACCAGCGGAGGATTTTTCGGAATGGGAATCGGATATGTATTCTAAATATATTCTTATCTTAATATGATAATGTAAAGAGGGAAGTCATTCGGCTTCCCTTTTTACATTAATTGTACTAAAAATAAATTGGAGTTTGCAATTTGCAAACTCCAATTTATTTTTAGTACAAAGTGTCTTAATTATTTAAGAGCGTCTTTAACTGCATCGTTGGGCACCATTTCCTCTTTGAAAACATAAGCACCCGTTTTAGGAGATCTCTCCATAATGATGACTTTGCTGTAGGTGCGTCCTTCACCTTTTTGAAGAGACGCGACGGTTTTCTTTGCCATAGTTCAGAGTTGCTTATTTAATTTCTTTGTGAACGGTTACTTTTTTAAGGATGGGGTTGTATTTCTTCAACTCCAGACGACCAGTTGTGTTCTTGCGGTTTTTGGTTGTGATGTAACGAGACATACCGGGCATGCCGCTGGCCTTATGTTCTGTGCATTCGAGAATAACTTGAACTCGATTGCCTTTAGCTTTCTTTGCCATAATTTAAACTGAATTTTAGAGAGAAAGGATTTTGATGTCTTTAAAATCAAGATTTCCGGCAGCTTCAGCCTTTTTGAGAGCTGCGTTAAGACCAATCTTATTGATAGTGCGCATAGCTTGAGTAGATACTCGCAGCACGATCCACATATCCTGCTCAACCCAGTAATATTTCTTTGTGTGCAAGTTAACCTCGAACTTACGTTTGGTGCGACGTTTTGAGTGGGAAACGTTGTTGCCCACCTGCGCCTTTTTGCCTGTAATTTGACAAACTTTAGCCATGGCTTTTGCTATATTCTTGTTATTAATTTTTATAATTAATTGTTTCGGTCATCATCGCAGTTCTCATATCATCGCTAATTGCATCATATTCAGCGACTTTTAAGGATGGATCACAAAACGATTGCAAAATTACTTATTTTTTGTGAATTACACAAGTCTTCGAGCGTTTTTTATTCAATTTTTAATCATCGTTGATATCCTCTTGTGCGGTGTATGTATTGCGCAAAAGGTTGATGAGCATAACGAGCCCGTGGTTTGTGGCGGATTCAATCACCTTGTCGCGGTCTCCGTTGAATCGGATGCATTCGCTTACGATCCTGTTCCCGTATTTCACGGCAAACCATACCGTGCCTACAGGCTTGAATTTTGATCCACCTTCCGGACCTGCTATTCCGGTGGTCGCGATAGCGCAATCCGTGTGCATCAACCTTGCCGCGCCGAGTGCCATCTGCTCGGCAACTTCTTTTGATACGGCTCCATGGCGTCCGATGTCGCTTCTTGACACGCCCAGCACGTCAGCCTTGACATCGTTGCTGTAGCTGACAACGCTGCCCATGAAATATGTAGATGATCCGGATCTTTGCACGATCTTGTGGGCTATGTTCCCTCCCGTGCAACTCTCGGCAGAAGAAACCGTGAGTTCTTTTTCCAAAAGCAAGTCTCCGAGTACGTGCGACAATGATTTGTCTTCGATGGTGACCAATTCTTCAGAGAAAAGATCTTGAAGATTCTGCTGCAATCTGTTCATCTGGAATCTCAGCAGTTCAACACCGGAATTTATTCCTGTAAGTGTAATCCTCGTGAGGAGATTTCCAGAGTCTATTGTCACCTTTACAAATTCAGGCAACCTCGATTCGAAATGCTGGATGATTTTTGTTAGCTCCTGTTTGGTATAACCATAAATCACAACATGTCGAGTTTCTTTGTGTTCGGATGTGCTTTTCGTTGTCATTGATTCTATATTGATACGCGGGCAAAAGGAGGAAGCCCGAGTTGGCTAAATTCTTTATTGAGATACTTGTGATAGCCGGCGATTGCCACCATTGCGGCATTGTCGGTGGTGAATGCACGTGGCGGGATCCAGGGGGTCACGTTCATATTTCTACACAATTCTTCAACGGCTTTTCGCACCCCGGAGTTCGCAGAAACGCCTCCTCCGATTGCAACATGCCTTACGCCGGTCAGTTTTATCGCCTTTTTCAGTTTGTTGAGAAGGATGTCAATAATTGTAGCCTGAAGCGATGCGCAAAGATCCCGGGTGTTTTCTTCAATGAATCCCGGATTGTCTTTTAAATGATCCCGCACGGTGTATAGGAAGGAAGTCTTTAGTCCGCTGAAAGAATAGTCAAGTCCAGGTATATGCGGTTTGCTGAATTTAAATGAGTCGGGGTTTCCTTCTGCCGCCAACCTGTCGATGTGTGGACCTCCCGGATAGGGTAGACCTATGACTTTAGCACATTTATCAAAGGCTTCTCCGGCAGCATCGTCAATCGTTTTTCCAAGGATCTCCATATCGGTCATGCTTCTGACGTATATTATCTGAGAGTTGCCTCCGGAAATAAGAAGACACAGGAAAGGAAACTCAGGTGTCTGGTCATCAGCATTAACCTTGATGAAATGAGAAAGCACATGAGCATGAAGATGGTTCACATCTATAAGAGGGATATCAAGTCCTATTGCAAAGGCTTTTGCAAAGGATGTTCCTACTAATAAGGAGCCGAGCAACCCGGGACCACGCGTGTATGCAATGGCGGATAGGTCTTCCTTCTTTATTCCCGCTTGACGTATGGCTTCCGATACAACCGGCACTATATTTTGCTGGTGAGCCCGTGATGCCAGTTCGGGCACTACACCGCCATAAGCCTCGTGGACTTTCTGGCTCGCTATCACATTGCTGCGAAGCAGACCGTCGACTATCACCGCAGCAGAGGTGTCGTCGCATGAAGATTCTATTCCAAGAATAGCTACACTCATTTTAGCTCCTACTTATAATTATAAAGTCGTTTACAAGGTAAACGCACTCTAAGTAAATGATCACTTATTTAATAATCATACAAAGTTAAGAAATGCTTTTCAATTTTTCAATAAGTTGAATAAAATTAAGGAGGAAAAAACTCTGTAATCGCAGAAATTTAGTAATTTTGTAATCTATGTCGGCATTAAGAACTACGTATAAGGTTCTCCGCAGTTTTATGTTCACTGTTATAGTCATAATGGTGACTATTTATGTGGGTCTGTATGTGGTGCTTTCGATCCCTCAGGTGCAGAGAGGCGTAAAAGAGAGGGTGGAGAAAGAGACCACTTCATTTTTAGGCTCAAAAGTGGAGATCGGCGATTTAAAAATATATCCTTTCAATGAGGTTCGGCTTTCGGATGTTAAAATCTTTACTCCTAATGGCGAGGCATGCATTACTGTGGATATACTCGGTGCGGGGATTCATCTGTGGAGGCTTGTTTATGACCAAAAGATTGAGATCACTTATGCTGAAGTAATAGGTCTCGACGGGAGAGTGTGGCGACAGGAAGCTTCTTCACCCTTGAATATTGATTTCATTATCAAAGCTCTTTCTCCAAAAGAAAAAAAAGATCCTCCTAAGTCATTTGATATCAAGCTGCACAATGTGGTTATAAGGAAGTCTCGGCTTTCCTATGATGTCATGAGTGCTCCGGTGTTGTCAAATGCCGGGATGTTCGACCGTAACCATATCGTATTGAATGATTTTAAGGCAGATCTTACTTTGCCTCGGATAAAGAATGATGATTTCATTATTGACCTTCGTCGTTTGTCGTTTGTTGAACAAAGCGGTCTGTCGGTAGAGAAATTGGGTGTGGTGGCACACATCACGCCTCGTTTACTTGATGTGAGCGACTTTTCACTGAGAATGCCTGGCAGTGATATTAAAATTTCCGATATTCGTTTGAACTTCAAGTCTTTTAAGGATATTGTCAATGCCCTTGACTCCGGTAGCAATAGGGTGGTTATTTCAGCGTCAAGGCTCGCACCATACGACTTAAGGTCTTTTTATTCTCCTT
>CAMYSW010000175.1:0-5584 GCA_947297425.1 uncultured Porphyromonadaceae bacterium | reverse complement strand
GATTATATCGGACCAATCATGACGCTCTGTCTCGGAAAGAGGGGTGAGCTGGTGAAGCAGGAATATATATCCGGTAACAGGATGGAACTTACGTTCGACATGCCTCTGGGCGAGATCGTGATAGATTTCTATGATAAGCTGAAATCGATATCCAAAGGTTATGCCTCTTTCGATTATCATATTCATGATTATCGCGAGTCCAAGCTTGTGAAGCTTGATATCCTGCTAAATGGTGAAAGTGTTGACGCTCTTTCCACGCTGACTCATGACGCCAATGCCGTGAGGTTCGGACGCCGCATGTGTGAGAAACTTAAGGAGCTTATTCCTCGTCAGCAGTTTGATATCGCCATCCAGGCTGCGATAGGTGCAAAAATCATTGCCCGTGAAACTATAAAGGCAGTCCGCAAGGATGTCACAGCCAAGTGTTATGGTGGCGACATATCGCGTAAACGCAAGCTGTTGGAGAAACAGAAAGCCGGTAAGAAGCGCATGAAGCAGATTGGATCGGTAGAGGTGCCGCAGAAAGCATTCCTCGCAGTCTTGAAACTCGATTAAGAAAAACAGTTAAATAATTGTTATAGCTATAAAGGCTCCTGTGGTCTTTATAGCTATAATTTAATGTAAACACGATTATGAATATAGGTGACAAATTCCCTGATGTATTAGGCGTTGACGCCGAAGGTAAAGAAATTAAATTGTCGGATTATCCCGGCAAGCGTTTTATAATCTATTTCTATCCGAAAGACAATACCCCCGGTTGCACTGCCGAGGCTTGTAATTTCCGTGATAATTATTCTATCTTCGAGAAGATGGGATATCAGATCATCGGAGTGAGCAAAGATTCTCCTGAGAGTCATAATAAATTCGCAGCCAAGTTTGCATTGAGCTTTCCTCTTGTGGCAGACACGGAGCATGCGCTCTGTGAATTGGCGGGAGTATGGCAGAAGAAAAAGATGGCAGGAAGAGAATATATGGGTATTGTGCGCACCACTTTTGTGACAGATGAGAATGGTGTTGTGACCGATGTGATAGAGAAAGTTAAGACCAAAGAGGCTTCTGAACAGCTCTTCGCCATCCTTGACAATCGTTTCAATCCAAATCCAGCGTAAAAATGAGGTTTTAGGCTTTAGGCTTTAGAACCATTCGGGTAAGCAAATATCTAAAGCCTAAAACCTAAAGCCTAAGACCTAAAAATAAACATTATACAAAGTGGCTTCTGTATTATTTACTGCACAAAAAAACATAAAGAACTATGCGAATGGTGGTAATGTGCTGATCTTTGCAACGGCACTTGCGCTATTGGTTGTCAATCTGCCGTTCACCCGCGAACTTTATGAGTCTATATGGCTTAACGAAGTGGAGTTGCGTGTCGGTGATTTTAATCTTTTCAGTCATCATGGTCAGCCAATGTCTATCATGGCGTTTATCAATGATGCGTTGATGGCTCTTTTCTTTTTTTCAGTAGGACTGGAAATAAAGCGAGAAGTGTTGGTGGGGGAATTGTCTTCTTTCCGCAATGCCTTGCTTCCGATAGTTGCGGCTATCGGTGGAATGGGTGTGGCCGTGCTTATATATTATTTCATGTCGAAAGGCACGGCATATGCCGGAGGAGCCGCTATACCGATGGCTACCGACATAGCGTTTTCTCTCGGAGTGCTCGCGATGCTTGGAAACCGGGTGCCGATAGGTTTGAAAGTGTTCCTCACCACGTTGGCTGTTGTTGATGATATCGGAGGTATCCTTGTGATAGCCATATTCTATAGCACGCATATCGACTATATGCTCTTGCTTTATGCAGCAGCATGTATGCTGGTCCTTTTTATAGGCGGCAAGGCTGGTATCCAGTCGAAAATGTTCTATATTTTCTTAGGAGCGGTGGTATGGTTCTGCTTCTTGAATGCCGGTATTCATCCCACGATTGCCGGTGTGCTTGTGGCATTCTGTGTCCCTGCGAAACCCGTGTATGCCCCCAAGAAATATATCAAGAATATCAGGAAGAACATATCTTTCTTCGCTCATGAAAATGACGAGAATCTGGATTCCCGCACAATCCTGAGCAAGGAACAGATGAACTGGCTCAAGGAGATTGAATCTTCGTCGGACAAGGTCATCTCTCCATTGCAGGATATGGAAGACACGTTGCATCCGCTGGTGAATTATATAATAGTTCCCCTGTTTGCTTTTGCGAATGTCGGGATATTCTTCGGAGACATGGAGATAGGGCAGCTGTTTCATGGTATAGCACCTGCTATAATCGTGAGTCTTATAGGGGGTAAATTCTTGGGTATATTCCTGTTTGCGGCAGCATGTATATTGTTGAAATGGGCACCCATGCCGGAAGGTAGCAACTGGGTGAGCTTAGGTGCCGTGTCGTTGCTCGGAGGTATCGGTTTTACGGTATCCCTATTTATCGCGACACTTTCATTTGGAGCCGGAGATGCAGTCACTTCTCAACTGCTGAATGATTCCAAACTCGGAATCCTCGTAGGTTCCCTGCTTGCCGGAATCTTGGGTTGGGCAGCCCTTCACTTTGCTTTGCCGAAAAATGTAGAATCAACGGTGATGGAAGATTAGTGCATCTATTAATATATCTTTCAAGGGTGTAAAGATTGAACTTTACACCCTTGAATTTCTTTGCGTATGTAATTTTCTTGCGTAAAATCGCGTTTAATTAAATAGATAAATTATTCTCCGGCTATGAAAATTACTATTTATACATTCCTCCCGTTTATCGGAGCCTTAATTGGAGCCTTGATCGGTCATCGTGCATATAAGAACTATAACCGCAAAAAGGAAAAATAACCGGGTAGCTCACTATATTTTTGCAGGAAAGCTGATTGAGAAACGGGTGATACTGTCGGTATCGGTGCGGAGCGAGAAGGAGCATCCGTGTTTGCGCAGTATTTCCGAAATGAGGGTCAGTCCGAGACCTCTGCCTGAGCGTTTGGTTGAAAAGAAAGGGCTGAACAGGTGCCGTTCTGTGTCATCTGATATGGGATGACCATTGTTTGCTATGACCAATGTCACTCTTTCATGTTTTTTTGTTGTTGAAATTATTATTTCACCTGCCTGAGAATGCATCTCTTCGGGACATGCCGAATTTTCCATATCGGTATGCACAATGCTTTCTATGGCATTCTTCACGATATTCACTATTGCCTGCTGGAGCAGAGACATGTCAGCCTTTATAACCTTCACATCTTTTTCATCGTTTTTTTCGATAAGGTCGTGATTGAAACTGATCTTTATTCCCTCATATGCCATAAGATTCAGGAAAGGGAGCATCCTCGATATCTCATCATCTATATTGACAAGACGCAGATCCGGTTCGGGAATGCGGGCAAGTTCGGCAAAAGAATCAATGAAGCCGCACATCTTCTCGCAGCGTTCACGACAGCTCTCAACCGTATCATGTAAGTCTTTATCATAGGTAGTTTCATCTGAGAGTGTTTCAAGTATTGATTCAACGCTGCCCATGGTATTGTTGACTTCATGAGAGATCATGCGGATAACTTTCTCGTATGCATCCTTTTCCGCAAGACGTAATTCTTCGGTAAGGCTTTCAATGAGGTAGAAGTGTCGGCGGAATCCTTCTTGCATGAACCATAGGTGATAGCAACGGTATGACCTTGATCCGTCCCGCCTGATTATTTTGCAGTCTCCCGGATTTAGTGAATATAATGCTTTACAGATCGAAGAGTCAATATCCTTGATCTTTTTGCCATTTAATTTTACTGATGTAGGAAGCTCAGCCACTTTCAGGAATGCATTGTTGACCATTGATATACCGTAATCGAGATTGAGCATGACAACACCCATTGGTGATGCATCAATCAGGAGTCGCAGGAATGTATCTTGCTCCCGTAGACGAAGCCTTTCGTTCTTTAATCGTGTTATAAGATCGTTGAATAGTTGAACGATTTTGTCTGCCCCCGGTTCGTTTACCTTTACGAGCCGGTTGTTGAAGTCTTGTGACGATAATAATTCCAGTCCCCGTTGAGCGGCTATGACCGGTTTGACAACGCTTCTATACAGGAAAAACAATATGATCAAGGCGGATATCCCTCCTCCGGCTGACCACCATTGTAAGGCAGGATTACTATATAATATTGCCGTGATTGTCAAGGCTGCGATCAGGACAGTCAATATGGAGAAAAGATATTTCGGTTTCATTTTAAGGGTTGTTTATGCCATGTTTCTCCATCTTCCGATAAAGTGACTGCCTTGTTATTCCCAATGCCAAAGCCGCTTTCGAGAGGTTTCCGTCATATTTCCGGAGGGCTTCTATAATGGCGGTCCGTTCGAGAGTTTCAAGGGTGGAGCCGTTTATGGAATTAATATCGTTGTCAAGCAATTTACCTTCTGTTTCAAAGTCGCTCTTTTCTATGCGGCTGTTTGCACACATCAGGACAGCCCGTTCAATCATATTTTTTAATTGGCGCACATTTCCGGGATATGTCAGGTTTGTCAGATATTTTAGCGCTTCGGCAGATATGTCGGGTCGCTGCAGATTGTGGTATGATGCAGACGTGGCTATGAAATGCCTGACAAGGAGCGGTATGTCATCGCGCCGTTCGCGCAGGGGAGGGATGCGTAGCGTTATGAGGTTTATACGATAATAAAGATCTTCACGGAACGTGCGCTCTTCCACCATCCTCGGTATATCGGCATTAGTTGCGCATATCACCCTGATATCGGTCTTGCGAGGACGGCTTTCGCCGAGGCGTTCGAAAGTGTGCTGCTGAAGCACCCTGAGCAACTTCACTTGACAGTCATGGCTTAGGTCTCCGATTTCATCAAGAAAGATTGTGCCTTTGTCTGCCATCTCGAATCTGCCTTTACGTTCGGTAACGGCACCGGTAAACGCTCCTTTGGAGTGACCGAACATTTCACTTTCAAATAGCGATGACGATATTCCCCCGAGATTAACCATGACAAAAGGTTTTTCTCTCCTCTGGCTGTTGTTATGTATGGCGTTTGCCACCAGCTCTTTGCCGGTTCCGTTTTCTCCAAGTATAAGCACAGGGGCGTTTGTCGTTGCGATTCTTGCAATAGTTTTTATAAGTTGCTTGATCTGTGGGTTCTCGCCGATGAATCCGCATCTGTCGAAGTCTTGTGCCTCTTCCTGTATTGGTTCAGGAACAGAAGACAGACTGATTGCAGTCTCTATGCGTTGTATCAGAAGATGGTTGTTCCATGGTTTCGTGATGAAATCGAAGGCACCATATCTCATGCCGTCCACTGCAAGCTGTATGCTTCCCCATGCCGTGATGAGTATGACAGGAGTATCGGGTTGGAATATTTTTGCTTGACGCAGAAGGTGTATTCCTTCTTCACCCGAAGTGGAGAGGGAATAATTCATATCCATTATTACAAGCTGAAACTTTTGGTTACGTAGCATGTCGAGAGCCTGTTCCGGATTTTCAGCATGCGTGGTCCGGTAGCCCTTGCGTGTAAGCAGGAGTGTGAGGGATTGTCTTATGGCTTTGTCATCGTCTACAATCAAAATCATGATATTGCGAAATTAATAATTTTTTTTGATATGGCAATATGGGGAGATGGGGGAGATGGGGTGGGGATGAAT
>CAMYSW010000174.1:0-5589 GCA_947297425.1 uncultured Porphyromonadaceae bacterium | reverse complement strand
ATCATAACTGAAAATAATACCCTTTGATGTCAAACCGAATTGAGACGGGATTTCAACCTGATCTATGGGTACAAGAAGCTGGTAGTCGGCATCCTTTATTTTGTTACGTATAAGGTTAAGTAGCGTTTCCCGATAGTTCTTTTTAAATAGGTCTGATAATGAAACTATTTTCCCGTCGTCAAGGCAGAAGTTAACATACTTGGTAGTGGTGTTGCCATGTGCAGCTCGGCAGGCATAGGCATAATTCACGTTTTCCCATACTATGGCACGCGGTGTCACTAAAGTTGTTGTCAAGGTGGATATGCATTCGGCACACGCATCTGTGTCATTTGCCGCCAAATCTGTGATTCTGACCGAATCCGGCAATATAGGCTCGGCATTGCCATCTTCAAAATGTATTCCGCTTAAATTGATGAGCGTTTCCCTAAGCTTATGTATGTCAGTGTCGCCTATGTCTTGAGGCAACACTCCCTGACCAATGAAACGGGTCAATCTGCTCCCTTCTACCGGTATAGTGTCATTGCCTGTAAATTCGCCAATTAGGTCATAGGTATAAGATTCGAACTTGATGTCGCGAGAAGATGTTTCTTCCGCTAAATTCTTCTCTTTTTCTTTCTCATTTCTGCTGCAGCCAGCTCCGGCAAGGGTAATTGATGCTGCAAGTGCAAATAAAATTGTCTTTTTCATAAATAATATGTATGTTGTTTCAAGTTATTTGATCGCCAGCTTGTAGAGTTGTTACCAGCCGCCTGAAGCACCACCGCCTCCTGTGGAGCCGCCTCCGAAACCGCCGCCAAAGCCACCTCCACCGCTTCTGTTTCCGGACATGGCTCCTATTGCAGCACCCGCTATTAACGGGGAAACAGACTCCTTTTTAGGTATTATATATTGCTTGCGTTGCTGATGGTGACAAAACTGGCATTCGTAGATTTTTTCCCCGCTCCCTTGATGTCTGGTCGTTGCAGGCACCAGAGTCCGGGAGCCTACAAGGCACATTGCCACTGTGTGACACTGTGGACATTCCGTATATTTCTGTTGTTTTTTCTTATACGCATAACGCTCAATTGTGCCGCACTTCGGACATTCCCATACGTCATAGTCTATGGTATCCAGCTTCTCCTCAAAATCCTGTGAATCCGACAATAGTTCGTTATCCTCCTGTTCGCTAAGGCGCTTCATACGGGTGCCGCAAGTGGAGCATTTGCGTTTACGGGTGCGATAGAAACGGTAGAGAAGCAGCGCGATAAGTAGGAATATGAGTCCTGTCCCTAACGAGAATAAAGAAGCCCAGGCAAACGTGAGAAGTGAGTCGCGCCACATTATTGCCTTATGATAATTGTCTGCTTTCTTGCGTGACTTTATCAGATAGGAGAATAATAAAACGAGACAGAAAATGAAAGCGCAGGTTGCAATTATCCTGACGAATTTCCCAATCACCTCACCTGACAGGGTGTTTATATTACCCAGGTAATTATCCGGCTGTTTAGATCTTAATTCTTCAGCCACCGTGGGATCGGATAATGCCTTTGATATCATTAATGATGCATCAAGGGTCGCAGAGTTGATATCTCCGTTTTTCATGTTGGGAATAATCTGGCTATTGATGATATTCTTGCAGGCAATATCAGGCAAGGCACCTTCAACGCCATATCCGGTCTGTATCCGGGCGCGACGTTGTTCGGGCGCAATTACCAGCAGCACGCCATTGTCCCGATCTTTTTTTCCGATGCCCCATAATGTGAACAGCTGTTCGCTCCAGTCCTCTATCGGTGTTTCTCCGATGGAAGGAGGTATTGCAACAACAGCTTCGACTGAAGTCTGCTGGCGCAGGTCCCATAGCCTCTGGTTTATAGCCTCTTTTGTTTCCGGAGAAAGCAGATTGCCCGGGTCGGATACAAATTCATATCTATTTTTTAGATTCACGTTCGGCATCATGTCCGGAGTGAAATCGTTAGCGCGCAAACTGATGAAGCTTGCGATAATAGCAATGTATATTGTTAAATTCCTTATCATACGTTCTTGGTAATATTTAAACAGCCGGAAGGCTGTGTCCGTTTAATTTGCGGAAAAGATCAAGTGCATATACGTCGGTCATTCCCGAAATATGGTCAAGCACGCTCTGGACACGTTCGTAAAGCGTAGGTGCCGTGGTGTCGTATTGTCGGGGTATTATATTCAATAAGAGTTTTGAATAATTTTTTTCAGGATGTAAAACTGCATCCATAAGCGTGTCAAGCAGATAAGTCAATATCCTGTTTCCTGCCAATTCTATGTCTACAACTTCTGGTGCGCAATATATCTTTTTCCATGCAGTTGCTGAGCACAAGGAGTAAGCTTCCCTTAAACGGGGTTGCATATTATCAATAAGGCTTCCGGAAAAATTGCCTTGCAAAATTTTTTCTTCATTGCTCGCGAACACATCGGCACAGTCAACTACCATGGCTCCGATAGCGTTCGAACGCAGGTAGGCGATTTTCTCATTAGGATCCTCAAGATGGTTGAGCATCCTCTTCATCCGGTCTTGATCGTTTTGTTCAAAGAAGTTAAGTAAAAGCTCGGCAACTTCTTGCATCCCGATTATCTTTATTTTATTGTTATGGTGAAGATCGATATTTTGTTTTAATTTGTCGTCGGCAGCCTCGGTGATATATACGAGCGGATGTCTGCAGAATTTACCTTGAGATGTTTCCGGGATGCCAAGCTGGATGGCAACTCTCCTGAAAATATCCTCTTCTGAAGAGAAAAAACCGAACTTCCCCTTTTTTCCGGCATGGAGTGAGGAATGTGGATATTTTACTATTGAAGCCAGAGATGAATAAGTCATTGCCATGCCTCCGTTGCGTCTGCCCCTGAATTGATGTGTCAGCAACCTGAATGAATTGGCATTCCCCTCAAAATTAATAAGGTCAGCCCATTGTTTTTCGTCAATACGGTTTTTTAAATCCTGTCCGTTGCCTTCACTGAAATAAGTGGAAATGGTTTTTTCACCGGAATGTCCGAAAGGTGGGTTCCCAAGATCATGGCATAGACATGCGGCAGCAACTATGTCACGGACTCCGTCAAGTTTGCCGGTCCATTCCTCACCTTTATAACGGTCATGTAGCCGGATTGCGATCTCATTGCCCATTGATCGTCCTACGGATGAGACCTCCAAGCTGTGGGTTAGCCTGTTATGCACGAAGATGCTTCCCGGCAAAGGGAATACCTGTGTCTTATTCTGTAGTCGCCTGAAAGGCGATGAAAAAATCAGTCGGTCATAATCTCTCTGGAAATCAGAGCGTGTGTGGTGACGCCCGTCATGGAACTCTTCCATGCCGAGGCGTTTATCGCATATTAGCTGATCCCAATTCATATTTATGTTTTATTTTTGAGGTTGAGCGTGAAATGCAAATATAGCTAAAATAGTTGAATAATAAGAATGCCGCAATCGATGGTTGTCTTGCTTTAACATTTTTAAACCACAACGGATCGGTCCCGGATGTGACAATAATAGGCAAAGCGATTGCGTTATTTCAACAATGAAACAGTTCCGACCAGACATCAAACATGTAATGAACGCGGTTCGCGCCCTGACAATTGTGGCGGGGACACTAATTTTCAGTACGGCTGCGGCATGGGGTAAACCGGGAGACAAGATACTTAATCGTCCCTATGCCGATCAGAAACGTTTGCATTTCGGCTTTTCTGTAGGAACACAATTTCAGGATTTGAAGTTTACGCATAACGGTTACGAGACACCGGCTCCTGAAAATGGGCAGTGGTTTATGGAAATACCCTCTTATGCACCCGGCATTTGCGCTAACGTGCTTGCTGACTTGCGCCTCCATAAACACTTTAACCTCCGTTTCTCACCGGGAATGTATTTCGGTTCCAAGAGTGTGGAAATGATAGATGCCAATAGTGATGCGAAACTGCGGCAGGAGATAAAGACAGCTTATGTGGTGCTCCCGCTTGATTTGAAGATTTCGGGAGAGAGGTATCATAATTCCCGTCCGTATGTTACACTCGGGGCTATGGGAACTTTTGACGTAGGGAAAAAACGGTCTGATTATCTTCAGTTCAATACGGCGGATGCCTATCTGACCATCGGTATGGGATGTGACCTTTATCTTCCATTCTTTAAATTGAATCCGGAAATTAAATTCTGTTTCGGTCTAACGGATATTCTGCGCCATGACCGGCCGGATCTTATTGATAATCCGGACATGATGAAGATAACGCAGTCTCTGACCAAAGTGAAATCCAAGATGTTTGTGCTCACATTCTATTTCGAATAAACGGATATATAAGGAATGCATTTGAATTTTAAGAGATATTTGTGGTTGCCGGCTGTTACAATGCTGATGGTCCTGCTTTATGCCGGGCAGGTTGAAGCTCAGAATGATGTGCAATTCACACAATATTGGGCGGTTCCTACTTATTATAATCCCGGAGCCACGGGAGATATTGATTTTGTAAGGATACGCGGCGGAGCAAGGATGCAATGGGTGGGAATAGATAATGCCCCGCGCAGTTTTTTTGCAGCTGCCGACATGCCTGTGAAAATTGGTAAAAAGCGGATAGGTGTCGGAGTCAATATGAGTCAGGAATCTCTCGGACTTTTTTCCAATATGCTTGTCAATGCCCAAGGAAGCTATAAGTTCAAGTTTTTGAAAGGAGTGTTGTCTGTCGGAGTGCAGGCGGGATATTATAACACCAAATTCAAGGGATCGGAAGTTTATATACCTGAAGGTGATGATTATCATCAGCCGGTGGATGAGGCGATACCTACAAGGGATGTCACAGGAAGCTCCTTTGACCTCTCTGCCGGTATATGGTATTCTCATAAGTATTTTACGCTTGGCATCTCCGGTCTTCATTTGCTTGAGCCTACAGTGAGCCTTGACAGCGAAGGGACTGAAACAGCAGAAGTATCGCAGTATGAAACTGTTTTGAAACGCTCGCTCTATTTTACGGCAAACGGCAATATCGGACTTAAAAACACGTTATTTGAATTGCAGCCATCTATGATGGTGAAGACTGATTTTGACAATTTTTCAGCGGAACTGACCATGCGTGCGATGTATAATAAATTCCTTTCTTTCGGTATAGGATACAGATACAAAGATGCGGTCAGTGCTATGGTAGCTGCCGAGTTTAAGAATTTTTTTATAGGATATTCTTACGATTACCCGACTTCCGCTATTTCGAAAGCGTCTTCAGGCAGTCATGAAATTATAGTTGGATACAGGGTTAAGCTCGACTTCAGCGGTAAGAACAAGAATAAGCACCGATCCATCAGGATAATGTAAAAAGAAATTAACAAGCTTCTATGATAAAGATAAAGAAATCAACATATTCAGTTGTCGGCTTTGGCGGTCTTCGCGGTATGCTGGCTGTGTGTGCTGTTTTGACTGCGGGAACGCTCTTCGTGTCGTGCATGGGCATGAAGGGTGGAGGCAGTGGAGGCGAGGTCACCGGTGTGGGAGGATCGTCGCTTTCCGAGCCGGTGCCTTACGGAATGGTTCTGGTTGACCGTGGATCAATCGCGATGGGTCCATCCAAAGATGACTCCATAGCCGGAATCAAGGCTGATCCCAAAGGTATTTC